>JAITPD010000043.1 GCA_031289615.1 Lactobacillaceae bacterium
TCTTCGTCAAATTTTACTATTTTAATGTACTTATTTATTATATTAACTATTTGTGTGTTTTATCTGAATTAAATCAACCCATTTATAGCATTCCGTTTATTGTTTCTGTCCGATATTCCGGACGATACTTAATTTTAAAACAAAATATAGTTTTATTTATGAACTTTGTGATTATTTCATGGTGTCCAGAGGGCGAAAATACGAACGGTAAAGTCACTGCTAAACTTAAAAAGGTTCAAGCCCGTTTGATCTAACATTTTACCTCTAGTCAAAAAAACGCGAGCTGCATGATTTACGGCTTGCGTCTGTTGGGTCTGTGGGTTTATTTAGCCTTGAGCAAATATAATTCGCCATTTTCAACCAAAAAATCTGTATCTTGATCCAAGTCTAACTGGATTTGATTTATATTGGTTGCCTCTAGCTTCATTTCATCAATTGATTCCAGGGCAGGTATAATCTGCTGTAACTTTTTGTCACTCATTTTCAAGTTCTAACTCTTGTTTTGCAACATCCACACCTTGAATTACATCTTCATCCGAAATGCTTTCACGTTCAGAAATCAAGCTGACGATCACCGGTTCGATAATTTCAGTCCGTGCATATTGTCGGCTAGTTAGTTTTTTGTTATGGGCAAACATATTTTTAAGTTTACTCTCAATTTTATTGTCAAAAATTAACTCCTGAACTTTATTAAATTCATCAGCTGAAAGATTAATTGCCATCACTACGTCAATATATTCTTCCTTGAACTGACCAAACATTTCAACTCGATCATCTTCAATAAATTTATCAAGAATCTTCTTTGAAGCAACACTGGCTACAATTCCGCCAGCTACAGCCCCAATCACTGTTCCTGCAACTGGAATTACAGAACCAATAGCAGCACCACCTGCCATACCACCAGCAATTCCGCCAATTGCAATACCTGTATTTTTTAACAATTGTTGTGAGGAAATTCTTCCAGTTAATGTGTCAAACACACTTGGTCCGATTACTATTCCAAATGAAATTACCAATCCAGCCCTTTTCGCAACTGTTTCAGCTAATATTTTCGTGGAAGCAGTTTGAGCTAGACGTGCTGTTGCTATTTTCGCAATTTGTTGAGAACCTGCATAAACAATTGTCCCAATAAGCATTGTGCGTGCACCAGCTGATATAGCTAATTTAGCCGCCTCTTTAGTATCTTTCCCAGACCATTTAGCTTGAGCAAAAACAATCACAAAACTTATTCCTGCAACTGGTAGTGAATAGACTGCCCCATCTAGTGCATCATACTTTAATGAGGTTAAATTACCCCCTTGTGCAATCAGCTTTGATTCTTCATAGGTGACTGATCCTTTACGAATAATTTTGATGGCGTCTTTAGGATTAGTATGCCCTGGAACTTTACCTTCAGAGATTTTCCCCTTCATAAGCGAGACAGCTTCATTGTATTGATCTTTTGGCACCTCAAGTTCCATACCACCATAGCGATATTCCCCGTTACCAGTTTTATCGCTTAAAAATGCTGAATTAACCGTATGCCGAACATTTTGGTAGTATTTTGTTTGAATTTTAACATCACCAACTACTCTGTCAGCCCCATTTATTAAGTTATCTTGGCCAATTTGAGCTACGTGGCTAAGTGGGTGCTTAATCTTATCAACAACGTTATTGACATGCTCCGCCGCAAATCCATGTTTCCCATAAGCAGTTGAAACAATTCTGTTTAATTGAATATCTTTATAGTGTGCACCAGCTGTGGCATTTATAGCACTTACAGCACCAATTGTCTCAAAACGATTAAAATTTTCATCCATTCCAGCTGCATGAAAATCTTCATCAAGCTTTTTAGAAACATCACCTGTGCTTAGGTCATTTGTATAACCTGTATTAATGAGCTCATCTAATCTTCGTTGTAACATTGAAGTATCAGATACCAGAACTGTTTTTTCTGTGATGGTTTGCACTTTAATTTTTTTAAATGTTGGGTAAATAAATTCCAAGTAATCATTATTACTTCGTACCTTCCACAGCCCTGCAAATGGAATAAATACAGATTGACCCGGATGAACATTTTCTGAATTTTTTTCAGAAGATTGTGCTTTTACTAAAAAGCCGTCCTTAGTAAGCAAAATACCATATTCACTAAAATCCAGCTCATCTAAGCTTCGTACAGGAGAATAGCCAAAGTATTCCAAATTATCAGCATCGACTTGTTCAGAAAAAACTTTATCACCGATTGTAAACCAGCGTGAACGCCCATATGGTATTTTTTCATTTGATAAATCCAGATAACTTCCCATGTTAGTTAAATAATTTCTAACAATATCAGCATCGTACAAATGTTTGTCAGTTATAAATTCTCGGTATTTCTTGTACTCAAAATATAATTTAATATCATCAAACTTAATGACGAGGACTGCCACAATAATTATCAAAATTAGCAAAAACATCATAAACTCCTACACTATTCCAAATTTAACAAAGTATCAGCGGTTAATTAAATCTACCTACACACTCAATTTTTGAATTATTTTATTTCATCTATTTGGTGTTATTCAACTTCTCGAATTGCACTTTGATTCCCGTATGGAGGTGCAAACACAACACCAACTATTGGATAACCCTTTTCATTTTCATCAACGACTTTTGTGATTCCTGCACCAATGTTTCCATAGCTACTCCCAAAATAGTAGTCATAACTCAATGCAATTTTTTGACCGTTTAGTTCAATAATCTCTTGGTACCGAACGTCTTCTATCGCATTAGTTCGATTATTTGTGAGAACTACTTTGTTATCTTTGACTCCTAGCTGAACGTTTTCTTCGTCCTTTACATTAACATCGCTTCGCAGCTGAACTTCATCAATAGTTGCTGTTACTTTTTTAACATCTGGCAAATCTTCTTTATCAACTAAAGTACTTGCTGCAATATTATTGTTTTGAGAAAGGTTAAACAAGTCTGCAGTTGCCGATTTAACTTCCATTCCATCAGCATTAATAAAGTGGAAAGAAACTCGCACATAGCTCAACGCATTCTTGGTTGAGTTGCTGACATTAATATAATACCCTTGTTGATCCCTATTATAGTCGTCAAATTCAGCAAGCGAAAACTCGGTAACCTTTTCCTTATCAATTGATGTTTGCAATTCTTTTTTGATTTGCTTTACATCAGACTCGTTAACATCGCTTGAGTTATCAGTTTTTTCGCTACTCGTGCTTTCTGTTTTATTTGTAGTTGTTGTTCCTTGATTAGATTGATTATCTGAAGCTAACAGCATCAATCCTCCGACTAGTACAACAGCAACCGTCACAATTATCTTAGTATTCTTTTTCATAATATTCTCCTAATTATTCCTCACCAGCTCGCTTAGCAGCTTGAAACCAATTTAATCCAGGCTTTTCTTTTTTTAGACCAAACATTTCATCCTGATCAACATCTAAATCGAGTTTATCTTCAGCCCACTCTATAGCAGTATTAAAATTATCTTGTTCTTTTTCTGGCAAATCATCATACGAGTCAGCGTTTTTCATAATCTTTTCTTGTTTATGAAAATTGTCAATTTCTGCCCATTCGTTATATCTAGAATTCCTACTAGTCATTTCCATATTCTCCTAATCACATTACTTAAAGTTCCTAAAAATTTGCTTCTTAAATACCACAACAACCACTAACAGCAATGCAGTCAAAGCAATAATATACAGTGCAGGTTGAATTTTAACCGCTTGCGCCATCATTTTGCCAATTCCAAATATATCTTTACTTTGCTCAATTTGCGCAAGCTTTGACTTAATGTTAATAATTTCAAATGCTGCAAGCAAAAAATTAATAGTCCCCACAGCAATAATTGAGTTCTTTTGCCAAACTATTAGTTCAGCTTTTTTATCACCTATAAATAGAATTGCAATAGCAACAGCAAAAACTAAAAATGTAAACCATCCATCGCCATCTGTTCCATTAACTGTTAGTAATACTCCTATCTTTGCCCATGGCATAAACGTCATGAATGCACCAATTACTGCAATTACCAAAACTGTGATTTTTTCTTTATTCATTATATTCTCCTTGAAATTTTGTTATATTGTTCTTGTACGAAATCACATTTACTACAAAATGATTCCTAAAGCGCTGACAATAGCTGGCTTTCTCTACGCCACAATCCACATTTTTTGAAGTTTGGCATATTTCCTAGCCTCATCAGTGTCTAACATTCTGGTTTTTAATAATTCGCGTAACTTATCCATTTCTATTTTTATTTCTTCAATAGACATGACTAATTCTTGTTTCTCAGCTTTTAACTGCGCATTTTGATCGTTTAACTTTTTATTTCTGTATAATAAGTATCCACCACCTGCAAGTGCAACAACTAAGCCAACTCCAAGTGCAATAACCCCATACTTCAATTTTTTATAATCTTCGTTACTCACCGCTTCAACAGCAACCCACTGTGCCATGTCAACCACATGACCTGCTGAATCTCTAATTGTTCCAAGTAACGCATCTGGATTCTGTGAAGAAACATCTAAAAATTCATCTATACCAACATTCACAGGGACAAATGCTTCTATTATTTCTGCCATCTCATAACTCCATTCATAAATTTATACAATTTTTATTTAATTATCCAAAATTGCTTGTAATGCCTTACTATAAGCAGTTGAAGAATTACCCGCCTTCTTTAACTTTTTGATTTCATCTTTAGAATAATCAGGATAATATTCAAACTTATATGTTTTAGATTTGCCATAATCGTCGGTCGTGTACAATTTCACATAATTCCCATCAGATGTTATTACCAACTTGTCAAAATCGCCATAATCCAAATTGATCGTTTGTTCCGTTCCCTTGTAATCATATGGTATAGTCTTTTCTGAACCCTTAGATATAAACGGTACAGTAGCATCCGGATCTGTTGCTATCACCACTGAATGTTTATTAATTTTTAAATCAGCTTCATTATTTATCAAATACACCCGATTCATGTATACTGTTTTATCGGCCTTTAATTTTGGGGCCCACATAAATGCAAAGACAGCTATAAATGCAATTATTGCAATCCCCAAAACTAACCATTCTTTCTTTGTCTTAGGTATTTCTTTTTTCAATTGCTTTATCATTTCCCTACCTCCATACTACTTATCACAATCATCCATAAACCCAACTTTTTCACAGAAAAAAGGCATCATCCACTAGAATAGTGGATAACACCTAAACTTATGTATGTGAAAAAGAGCCCAAAGCTAGTTGTTGCTTGTTGCTTGTTGCTTGTTGCTTGTTGCTTGTTGCTTGTTGCTTGTTGCTTGTTGCTTGTTGCTTGTTGCTTGTTGCTTGTTGCTTGTTGCTTAATCATGGCTTGGGCTCCTTTCTTCGTCAAATTTTTACTGTTTTAATGTACTTATTTATTGTAACAACAAATTATGTGAATTATTTAAATTAACTATGCATATTTATAGCATTTTAAAACAGCCACATAAGTTTATTTTTTAATGATGTTAACCATAACATTTAATGGAAAATACAAGCTAAACCTCTGCTATCACTAGATCTAAGACCATCCTTTGCGTTTTACCTTAAAACTAACTTAACTAGTTTATCACTTATTATAAATAATCACAAATTTCACGAACTATTTACAAGTGAAGTGATTCACCACATTTTACTCATATTTAAAAAATAAAAAATCACACATAATTCCTAAAAATTAGTGTGACCTTCTTGTTTATTTTCACGACGCATTTTCTTGATTTCATCCACGATAGTCGCCAATGGCAGTGGCTCCCCAAAGTGTTCATACCCATTGTGATTTTGAAAAAATTCTGAATCTACGCTGACATTTAACGTCAAATTGTATTCGAAATTATAGCTCATCTCATGCGTGTGGCCGTGAACTGAAACATGCGGACGCGGAATGAGCGTTGCGTAATGCCCCAGCATAAACTTTTGCTTATCGCGGCGAAGCTCAATGCTTGTATCATGTTCCGCAATTACACGCGTTTCTGGCAGCAAAATTGCGGCAGTTAGATCTCGGCTTCGATCGTGGTTCCCCTTAAAGAAAATCTTTTGCCCCTTTAGCCTAGCGAGTTGATTCACAAAATCCGTTGAATCAAAGAACATCCCCAAATCGCCTAAAAAATAAACCGTATCGTTTGCATTAACAACCCGATTCCAAGCTGTTTCAAGCACCTGATCGTGATTCTCAATTGTCGGTTCCAGCCCAAGAGCAACTAACGATCGTTCGCGATAAGGACTGTATTTAATGATATTCGCGTGCCCAAAATGCGTATCTGAAATAATATAATCCACTGTGCTGTCCCCTCTTAGCGTTTAATTCTATGTATTTTTTCATTGCTAAGGTGGTACAGAGACCGCAGACAGCTTTGGTCTCTTGCTTTGATTGAATCCCTTTAGTCGCGGTAGTTATTTCTGCCTATAATCTACAAGGGTGTGTGGAGATGCTAACTCTTTGGCCAGTGGTCACGCCAAAACGACATCAAGACATTCTTCACGATTAAGTCAAGGACTGACTTCGTGATTTCAATCAAAATAGTAGAAGGTTCCATTTCATCACCTCCCCACTGCTTCATATTTTGGTAATTGAAGCCACTATCAATTTTACCTAAATTTAGTACTTGAAACAACCACTTAATTTCTGATAGAATTAGCTATATGTTAGAGGGTTCCATTTTTAGATAATTGATTGGTAACAATTATCTAAAACAAAATACCATCACAGATATGCGACATCGATTTCTCGGTGCCCGATATCTGTGATGGTATTTTTGTTATTTCTACGTACTTTATAGTATGTATTTTTTCATTGCCAGGGTGGTACAGAGACCTCAGACAGCTTGGCCTCTTGCTTTGATTGAATCCCTTTAGTCGCGGTAGTTATTTCTGCCTATAAGCTACAAGGGGGCGTCGAGATGCTAGCTCTTTGGCCAGTGGTCGCGCCAAAACGACATCAAGACATTCTTCACGATTAGGTCGAGGACCGACTTCGTGATTTCAATCAAAACTGATTGGAATTCCATAAACACACCTCCAATCCACTTCCTATTTTGTGTGTAGAAGCTATTGTTAATTTTACAGAAACTGTCCTCTTGATTCAACCACTAGTTTTAGATTATAATTAACAGAGGTTGGGGTTCAGTTTAGATATTCTATTGTGTGGGAATAATCTAAGCAAAAAATACCATCATAGATATGCGACATTGATTACTCATTGTCCGATATCTGTGATGGTATTTTTGTTACTTCTACGTTCTTTATGTAATATGTATTTTTTCATTGCCAAGGTGGTACAGAGACCGCAGACAGCTTGGTCTCTTGCTTTGATTGAATCCCTTTAGTCGCGGTAGTTATTTCTGCCTATAAGCTACAAGGGTGAGTCTAAATGTTAGCCCTTTGGCCAATGGTCGCGCCAAAACGACATCAAGACTTTCTTCACGATTAAGTCAATGACCGATTTCGTGATTTCAACCAAAATATTTGTGGGGTCCATTTCATCACCTCCCCGCTGCTTCAGATTCTGGTAATTGAAGCTATCATTAATTTTACCTAAATTTACTACTTGAAACAACCACTTACTTTCTGATAAAATGTAAATATAGTTCAAGGGGTCCATTTATTAGATAATTGACTGGTAACGATTATTTAAAACAAAATACCATCACAGATATACGACATCGATTTCTCGGTGCCCGATATCTGTGATGGTATTTTTGTTATTCCTCATTTTAGCCAAAAATTTCTTGCATCAAACGCTTACCAGTTGGTGTCGCTGCTAATCCACCTTCTGCCGTCTCACGGTGCGCACTTGGCAACATCCGGCCGACTTGATACATACAAGTCACAACCTCGTCAGGCGGAATCACACTCCGGACTCCCGCCAAAACCATATCTGCCGTCATCATTGCTTGCGTTGAACCCATGGCATTCCGCAATACACAAGGAACTTCAACCAAGCCAGCCACTGGATCACAAATCAAGCCAAGCATATTTTTCAAGACAATTGCAACTGCTTGGGTTGCTTGATCCGGAGTTCCACCCTTTGCAGCCACCAATGCAGCCGATGCCATTGCACTAGCTGACCCAACTTCGGCTTGACATCCACCTTCAGCACCAGCAATCGAAGCATTATTGGCAATCACCAAACCAATTGCTCCAGCGACAAACAAAAATTTAACCTGATCTTCGTGGGTCAGATTTAAACTATCGCGTACCGCCGTCAAAACTGCTGCTAAACATCCAGCCGATCCTGCTGTTGGTGTTGCACAAATCAATCCCATCCGCGCATTCACTTCATTGACAGCAATCGCATTTCGCACGGCCGTCAAAACCATCTCGCCACACAATGTATCGCCTTTTTCAACGTAAGCGTTCATCCGTGGCGCATCTCCACCCGTCAAGCCCGAACGTGAATGAACTCCAGCGATTCCTTCAGCCACAGAATGTTCCATCGTCTTAAGGTTTTCTTCCATTTGCGCCCAAATCTCGGCCCGACTGCGATTCGTCGTTTCCATCTCAGTCACAATCATTAATTCCGCAATATCTCCACCATACTCGGCAGTGGCCTGCGCTGCTAATTCTTCCAAATTATAAAACATTCCACGCACCTCGCTTATCTAAAGAATTTGACATTATGCAAATTTTCAATCGCTTCAATATCTGCCAACGTATCAGTCACATATGGCGTATCCACTTCGATAATCATAATCGCATTATCGCCCTTTGAAGCTCGCGTCACATTCATCTGCGCAATGTTAACATCGTGTTGCGACAAGATTTTCGTCACTTGCGCAATTATACCCGGAACGTCTTGATGCACCACGATAATCGTCGGAACACCCATTTGAAGAGCAATGCTAAAGCCGTTTAACTCTGTAACCTCAATCGCACCACCACCAATTGAAATTCCAGTGACACTCATTGAACGTGAACCTTTTCGCATGACAAGACGCGCTGTGTTAGGATGCTCAGCCTTATCCTCTTTATTCACAATGAATTTAACTGCCAGCCCAACTTCTTCCGCGATCTCAAGCGACTTTGAAAGGTTGCCATCATTAGGCTCCATATCAAGTACTCCGCCGACTAGCGCTACATCCGTTCCATGTCCGCGATAAGTCTTGGCAAAGCTCTCATACAAATAAATATCAACTTGCTCGGGGAGCTCACCAAAAATCGTGCGGGCAATCTTACCGATTCTAGCAGCTCCAGCGGTGTGGGAACTACTTGGGCCAACCATGATTGGACCAATAATATCAAATACACTTTTATATTTAATCGCTTCCATAATTCGTTGTCTCCTTGTTAAAGCTGTCACATATCTAATCATTAGTATATCATCACTTTGCCCTAATCATTGTTAATTAACTTTTAAATGAATTTAAATCACTTACTAATTGTAATGATATACGTTATTTATGAAATTCATCTTTATTCGTCACAAAATAACTTAAATTTAAATTGACCTATTTTGGCTGAACAGATATACTTACCTTGATACAATGCATTTAACTGAAAAGAGGTTCCCATGGCAAATTTAGATGATTTAATTATTTACAACCAACCAGCAGATTTATTTATTAAGTATGCTGAAGCTAGCGACTTACAAGCTAATGTTGCTGAAGCTGTCGTAGCTGACACATTTGCGGTCGTGATTCGCGAAGACCAATTTATTGCAATGACTTATGGCGAATGGGAAACATTGCGAGTTCAACAGGCCAACGAAATGGTCCAAGCAAAATTGAGTGACTTAACTCCTGAGCAACAAGTCACAATCGCGCAACTGTTTAATACTTTGTCAGAAGGCATGGCTGTTAAGTATCAAGGTGCAAAGTCTTGGAATGCAATTTACGACGACTTACTAGAGAGCGTCAAAAATATTATTGCTTAATTTAAAAATTCGGCTGAACTTTCACGAGTCCAGCCGAATTTTTAGTTATTCATAAATTTAACGCACCGTGCTAATTATGAAACATCTTGGTTATTTTTGACTTGCGTGGTGGCTTTTCAATAACGATAGTAAGTGGCGACACGGTCCCATTCGACTTTTAATTTCGTTACCCGAAATTTAGGCGAATTGGTACCGCTACCTCGCTCCTTCACCTACTATCATCATCTCAATCCACCACGCCTTGAATAAAATATCCAAGATGTTCGTAACTTAGTTGATCAGCGAAGCGATTCTGTCGTCGGATGACCGGCCCTTGCCGAATCTAGGCGAACTTTTTCACGCGTGCTTTAGCGCCGTGAAATTGGCAAATTATTTTGCCATTCGCCATGAATCGTGCAGGGTAAATCCGAAACGTAAAGAATCTTTAGCGAAGCTGATCAAGCAAGAACAATAATACACAACTAGCTAGACACATCATTTATTAATGTTTATTTTTCACTTTAATTAATAGCTGTTGAGAAATATGCAAATCCATCAATTGAGTTTGGATAATAGAACTGAATTTCAATATTGTGTTGTAAGACCAAATTATTATCCGCCTTAACATTAACGTTCAATTCATTGGAAGTATCGCCAACGTGATTAGCTTGGCCCAAAGTAGATAGTGCACCACTCCACAATAATTTATAATCATAGTTTAGTACACCACCTGCCGTCTTACGATGATCATAGATATTGACAACCATCGCGCCACCAGCAAGATTGCTAATTGTAACATTATGCGTTGAACCACGTGAGACAGTTTTACTTTGTGCAACATATGTCGTGGCAGCTTCTGGGTGGAAAAATACATCCGTCGCAGAAGCTTTAGTATTCACTGCGCTAATTCCAACGACAATTCCTAAGATTAATGCTAGATTGATAAATAATTTTTTCATATTAATTCTCCTCAGATAGTTGATAGGGCTTATTAATTTGACTTCATCTTATTTTTCAACACAATCATATTTCTCACCACCTCCTAAAATATCAATTAACTCATCAACATGCTCATAATTTAAACTCCTTTCTAAAATAGTTTTGCCAATTTTTTTGACTGCAAGCATATTTTACATTTAATGTAACCGCTTACATAGTCCATTATCTCGGACAAATGTTGCGAGTTTGTTTTTATTTTTTTACCTTTTATCCGTTTTTTCATATGTATTTTTATTGTATTACGTTTTAAAAATGCCAAATACCGGATTAAAAAGGTTAATTTTATTTTTTTATGAACTAAAAACGAACAAAGTAGATTGTCTACCAAAAAAGCGATCATCGCTGACCGCCATATAATTTTGCAAATATATAGTTTTATTTTTCAGGATTCTTTGACCAGAGGTACATTCCATAAAATGCGTTAAAAGTTTTGACAATCATTAAGATAAACATCCCAATCGCAGCCATTCCACCATCTTGAATTTGATTCCACCAGAGCAACAAACCCACTGCATCGACCGCTAGCCAGACAATCCATGATGAGAAATAGCCATATGTTGCCAATACTTGTGCTAAAACACCAAGCGGCAACTGAGCTGAGTCAAGATAATATTGGTTTCCGTGCCCCGACTTTGCGATGACCAATACGACCACATAAATCAGTCCTGACCCAATCGCTGAACACACCAGCTGAATCCACGATAATTTTTTAGACTCGATGACCGTTTGATCTGCTTGGCGTTCCAACTGCTTTTGCCAGGCGTACATCCCCACAAACTGCATCACAAAGAAAAATCCTTGGTTAATCATATCGCCAATTAAATGATTATGCACGGAAATGATGAACCACATTCCAGTTGTCAAAAGTCCCCAGAAAAAGTTAGTAATTCGTCCACTCGCTAGTAAAATTAAGTAGAAAGCCAGCGCCAAGCCAGTTAACAAGCTTGCAACTCCTGCGACAGAATAATCATTCGTGTACACAAACGATAGCATCGTTGCCAGCATGATGATGATTAAATAACCAATTTGGAATTTTGTGAAGCTTTTAATTTCGGTAATATTGCGCTGATAAGACGTTGCCGTTTTCCAGCCTTTGATAAAAAAATGCATATTTTTACTCCATCTCTATGAATAAAAATTTTAGCATACTTTTATGTGCTACGGTAGACATTTTATTTCATATGTAAATTAAAATCCAGCTGAACTTTTGACAGCCCAACTGAATAATTTGTTTTTAGTAATTTGGAGCCTTCGCAGTAATTTCAACATCATGCGGATGAGACTCAATCAAGCCAGCCCCTGTGATTTGAATGAATTGCCCATTATCAACTAATTCTTGAATTGAACCAGCACCAGTGTAGCCCATTCCTGAACGCAACCCACCAATGATTTGGAAGATAACATCGCTCAATGTTCCCTTGTAACCAGTCCGCGCCTCGATCCCTTCAGGAACCATCTTGTTAGCTTCATTGACCTCACCTTGGAAGTAACGATCCTTTGAACCGTTTTCCATGGCCGCAATTGAACCCATTCCACGGTATGACTTGTACTTCTTACCAGAGACCTCATCTTCAATGACATCACCAGGTGTTTCGTCAGTTCCAGCAAGCATTGATCCAAGCATCACAGCATTTCCACCAGCTGCAATGGCCTTTACGACGTCACCAGAATACTTCATTCCACCATCAGCGATAATCTTCTTTCCGTTTTGTGCCGCAACTGCTCCAGCTTCCAAAATGGCCGTGATTTGTGGAACACCAACTCCAGCAACAACTCGAGTAGTACAAATTGAGCCAGGACCAATTCCAACCTTCACAACATCAGCTCCGGCATCATACAATGCTTGTGTTCCAGCCCCTGTAGCGATATTTCCAGCAATAATGTTCAAGTTAGGGAATGCATCGCGAACTTCACGGACCTTACGCAAAACACCTTCTGAATGACCGTGCGCTGAATCCAAAACGATTGCATCAGCCCCGGCCTCTGCCAAAGCTTCCACGCGGTTCAAAGTGTCAGAAGTAACTCCAACTGCTCCGGCAACAATCAATTGTCCATTGGCGTCAACAGCTGCAGCAGGGTTTAAACCAAGATCTACTGGTGCTGCTTTAACCTTTTTAATTTCGGCAGCTTGTTGTTCGATCAACATATTCTTATGGATTACTCCCAAGCCACCCAATTGCGCCAAACGAATTGCCAAGCGTGATTCAGTCACAGTATCCATAGCTGAGGACAAGACTGGGATATTTAACTTTAGCGTTGGTGTTAATTCTGTCTGCAACGAAACTGTATTTGGCAACACGTTTGAAGCTGCAGGAACCATCAGAACATCATCAAAAGTCAAACCTAACATTGCCACCTTATTTGCAAAACCGCCTTGAGTAACACCATTCAAAACCATGAATTCAACCTCCAATGATTGATAAATTTATATTATGAGACAAGTAATCAAACTAATAATTCCAGAAAATTAAACCAAAAGCTTCTATATGATAAAAGCACACTTGTGGCGTGACAAATCCACAAATGTGCTCTGAAAGTTTAATTTCAAAAGTTAATTGCGGATAGTCACCACTTTAGGGGGGTGCTAGAAACTCTTGGGCCATTTTCCCAAGTATATATCTGCAAACTGATATGTTTTCATAAAAGTTATTGTTGTTTATATTACCTGATTTAAAATAAATGTAAAGCCCCAATTTTCACGTTTTCACGAAGCTTTTCATCTAAAAGTTGTTAAATCAATAATATCAGCAATTAAATAAGTCTTTTCTAATTTAAATTTATAGTCCATTTTTGCGGAATGCGGTCAGCAAGACCGTTCCTCCATGCTCTTTTAGGCAATTCCATCTTCTCGCAATGGCTTTGTATTGTGGCGGAACCAGATTCCATTAATCCCGATTATAATTCCTGAAATAATGAAGACACCGCGATAATCAAAGAAACTCGTTGCAACCGCTCCGATAATTGGTCCAACCACCGAACCCATGGCTTGATAACTTTGATTGTATGCGAACATCCGACTCACCACTTCATGCGGAGTCGTTTTGGTAATTAACGTTTGGAGCGCCGGCATCATTGTTGAATCCGAAATCCCAATGAAGAAACGCAAAGCTGCTAGTTGCCAAACCGCTGAAACCCAGCCCATTGGTAAGAAGACGATGAAGGCCAAAACAAAGCCGAACATCATAATCTTTGAGGTTCCCAAATGATCACCAATTCGTCCTAACCTCGGAGCTGCAATCAATGCTGCAACTCCTGGTGTTGCAGCCACAATTCCAGCTAAGAAAGCGGTATTTGAGCCGTTATGATTTAATTCACGTACAAACAAGGCTAAGATTGGATTGATTGACTGGTTGACCGCCATGATCATCATCGTTGTAAAGAAGAGTCCTTTCATCACGCCAGGATATTTCAGCATGCTAAAGACTTCTTTGCGTGATAATGAGTGCCCGCGCTCGACCGGTGTAAATTCTTCTTTGACCATAAACAGCACTAAAATCGTCGAGATGAAAATCAGTGTTCCCGTTAACATGAACGAATATCGATAGCCAAATGCGTCGGCCATCATTCCACCAAACAGAGGGCCTAGGAGCGTCCCTGCAGTTGATCCCGTCATCATGACACCCATTGCGTAACCAGAGCGTTTCATGGGTGTTTCGGAAGCAATTAACGCATTTGAGTTCGAGATAAATCCACCAAAAGCTCCTTGAAGTGCTCGCAACGCAATTAACTGCCACACATTGCCAACGAGGCTCATTCCAATAAAGACGATTCCCATTCCAATTCCGGCCCGTAAAATCATCTTCTTACGCCCTTTGGAATCTGCCAACTTGCCCCACAATGGTGACACAATCGCCATCATCAAAAAACTAATTGCAAATGTTCCACCCGAATACAGACTCAATTCTGATTTTGTGAATTTTCCTAAAGTATCAATGTATAGTGACAAAAATGGATTGACCATGCTTAATCCAGCGCCAGTCAAGAAAACGCCCACCCACAAAACGTACATATTTCGTTGCCAAATTGGAATATTTTCTAACTTTTTAAACATTACTTGAGCCCCCCTCTTTTGATTGTTTATCTCTTGCACTATCTTTTTTTATGTAACGAAGAACCGATTTTGCTTTCAGCAAAACCGTTCCTCCATGCTCTTTACTTTACCTGCAACTCCAACAAGTTCGCAAGTTGTTTTGCTTCATTCGTCACTAACTTCAAGGTTGCCAAACGATTTTGCTTCACCGCATCATCGTCAGCCATGACCATCGTAGCATCAAAGTAAGCCGAAATAGCTGATTCTAACTTCAACAATTCAGTCAAACGTTCATCCACATTCGTAGCTGAGAAAGCAGTAATTTGTGCAAACAATTGCTTTTCAGCATCATTTTCAAACAACGCTACATCAACGCTTGCTTCAGTTGGGTTCTTCTCCGTCAAACGCATTACCCGAGTCAAAGCTTCAACACCATCACGGAAGTTTGCATCATCGACATGCGCATCCAAAACCGTTGCTGCAGCCAACATCTTCGTGACATCTGCTGAATCATTCTTCGTCACAGCATCAATTACATCGCGGCGGACAGTCCCTTGGAGAACCTTGGCCACGCGATCCGTCAAGAATGCAACAACCGCTTCAACACTCTTTGGCAATTCGGCCACCACAGCATCTGGCAATCCAAGATGATCTGGCGCAGCATTCACACCAGCAATGACGTGTTGCAAAAGCTTCTCAACATTGATGTTCCAGTAATTATTCGAAACAATGCTGACGACTCCCGTTGCTGCACGTCGCAGAGCATATGGGTCATTTGATCCAGACGGAATCATTCCACCAGCAAAGAATGCGAACAAAGAATCCAACTTATCAGCGACTGCTAACACTTTCCCGATTTCTGATTTTGGCAACTCACCATCAGCAGAAATTGGCATATAATGCTCGCGAATGGCTTGGGCAACAGCTGGATCTTCGCCAAACAACACCGCATACTTCTCGCCCATAATTCCTTGGAGTTCGTCAAATTCGCCGACCATTCCAGTCATCAAATCAAACTTATAAATCTCAGCAGCACGAGCTAATTGTTGCTTTTGTTCATCTGTGAAATGCAAACGCTCTGCCAGAATTCCAGCAATCGCTTGCGCCCGACGTGTATGATCAGCGACCGACCCAAGCTTTTCGTGGAATGAAACCACCTTGAGTTTCTCGTTATAAAAGTCAATTGAATGTTTTTGGTCTTCATTATAGAAGAATTTCGCATCTTCCAAACGAGCCACCAAAACTTTTTCATTTCCAGCAATCACGTTGTCCAAGTGTTCAGCATTTCCGTTACGCACCGAAATAAAGTGTGGCAACAAATTACCAGCCCCATCAACAACATGGAAGAAACGTTGGTGTTCCTTCATTGACGTAATCAAAACTTCATCTGGCACTTCAAGATAATTTTCATCAAAGCTTCCAGCAAAGGCAGTTGGGAATTCAACAATATTATTAACTTCTTCCAACAAACCTTCGTCAATCACAACTTGCCAATTATTTTGATTAGCAATTGCTTCAACTTGCGCGCGAATGGTTTGCTTGCGCTCATCAGCATCAGACATGACAGAAACTGAAGTCAAAGCATCTGCATAATCTGTGGCGCGAACAATCTCAACATCATGCCCTAAGAAACGGTGTCCTCGAGAAATTCGATCCGTCTGAACACCCAAGATTTCAAATGGCACGACTTCTTGGTCTAACAACGCAACCAGCCAACGAATTGGACGCACGTATTCGAAAGTATGGCGGGCCCACTTCATCGTCGTTGAGAAAGTCATTGCCTCCACAACGTCTTTAAAGCCTTGCAATACTTCAACTGCCGGCTTCCCAGCTTCATGACGTTGCAAAGTTACGAACTCTTGTCCATTAAATTCCTTGAAAACAATGTCATCAGTGGTCATTCCTTTACCACGCGCGAACCCTTGCGCGGCCTTAGTAAAGTTGCCATCAGCGTCCAAAGCAGCCTTCTTAATTGGCCCCTTCATCTCTTCTTCAAGATCTTCGGCTTTTTCGGCGACATCAGCAACTAAAATTGCCAAACGCCGTGGTGTTGAAAATGGCGTAATCGTGCCATGACCAAGACGTGCCGTAGCAAAGAAGTCATTGGCCCGTTCAACCAACTGATTAATTGCAGGAGTCACCAAATGTGCTGGAACTTCTTCTAGTCCAATTTCTAATAAAAAGTTTGCCATTTTAGTTTTCCTCCTCAACTGCTGGTAAATACTTCGCGCGTAATGCTTCATCCTTTAACAACGGGAATCCAAGCTTCTTGCGTTCATCAATAAAGGCCCGAGCAACTTGGCGCGCCATTCCACGAATCCGGCTCAAATACTTGGCCCGCTCAGTGACTGAAACCGTTCCTCGTGCGTCCAATAGATTAAACGTGTGTGATGACTTCAAAATATAGTCATACGCAGGGTGGACTAATCCTTGTTCCAACAGGCGCTTAGCTTCTGCTTCGTATTCATCAAAATGACGTAACAACATTGCTTGATCTGACACTTCAAATGAATAAGTTGAATGTTCAAATTCTGGTTCCTTAAAGATATCACCATACAAAACGCCATTTCCCCATTCAAGATCGTACACTGTTGGCACGTTTTGAATGTATGATGAAAGCCGTTCGAGTCCGTATGTGATTTCTGACGTCACGGCGTCAACTTGAATTCCGCCGACTTGTTGGAAATACGTAAACTGCGTGACTTCCATTCCGTCCAACCAAATTTCCCAACCAATTCCAGCTGCTCCCATTGAAGGATTTTCCCAATTGTCTTCCACGAAACGAATGTCGTGTTCGAGCGGATCAATTCCCAATTCTTGTAATGATTCAAGGTACAATTCTTGAATGTTATCAGGAGAAGGCTTCATCACCACTTGAAATTGGTGGTGTTGATACAAACGATTTGGATTATCTCCATACCGGCCATCTGCTGGACGCCGTGATGGTTCAACGTAGGCAGCATTCCAAGGCTCAGGCCCATTTGCACGCAAAAAAGTATATGGCGACATGGTTCCCGCCCCTTTTTCCGTATCATACGCCTGCATCAACATGGCTCCTTGCTTTGCCCAAAAGCCTTGCAACTTTAAAATAATATCTTGTACTGACAATTTTTCTGTCATAATATTTCCCTTCTGATCACTGATTCCAAACAAAAAATCCCGACACCAATCACTATAAAATGATTGATGCAGGGACGTCATAGTTTTTTCTAAAACGCGGTTCCACCCTGCTTCCGAGAATTAATCTCGACAGCTTTTGGTTTTAAGCTCTTGCTCAGACAGCTCCCCGCAATTAAACCAGATCATCCTCCCATTAACGATGATTTGCTGGACTGATTACCATTGCTTTTTCTGTCTTCATTGTTCAAGTTTACTTCAAAAATTATAGACCTAAAATCACTTTTTAACAACTGATTTGGACTAAAAATTTTAATTAAATATTAGTTATCAAGCATTCCAGTTATGCAGATCAGCTTCGCTAAAGATTCTTTACGTTCGGATGGCCCTGCACGAGTCACGGCGAATGGCAAAATAATTTGCCATTTTCACGGCGCTAAAGCACGCGTGAAAAGTTTCGCCTAGATTCGGCAAGGGCTGGTCATCCGACGACAGAATCGCTTCGCTGATCAATCAAAGTTCAATATTTAATGAACATCATGGTCATTTAATTTAAAGGCGTGGTGGATTGACATGATGATAGTAGGTGATCATCGTGTTTACAAAGACTGAGCTTCGGTTATAAGCTTCTTTTCCAAATCACTACGTCGCTACGCTTTAGTAGTAAATTGAAAAATAATCTTATCCCGACAGCTCAAAACGCCTTTGTGCACACTCCTTAAAGCGAGGTAGCGGCACCAATTCGACTAAATTTCGGTTTGCCGAAATTAAAAGCCGAATGGGACCGTGTCGCCACTTACTATCTTTATTGAAAATCCACCACGCAAATGAAAAATGACCAAAGTATACCTATCGATCCTTTTTTAATCAACCTGAACTTTAATCTTCTAGCTCATTCACCAACGCCTCAAATTCATCCAGGCGTTCTTCAAAAATCCGATACGTTTCTTGCAAGTAATCCGGCTTAGTCATGTCAACACCGGCTTCCTTAACCACATCAACAGGATACTTTGATGAGCCAGCCTTAAGATAACCCTTATAGGCTTCGACTCCAGTTGCTCCACCCTTTTGAATTTGTTCAGCAAAAGCAGTTGCCGCTGCAAAACCAGTTGAATATTGGAAAACGTAGAAATTGTAGTAGAAGTGCGGAATTCGTTCCCATTCGTGCGCAATCTCTTCATCAAACTCCAGCGTCGGTCCGTAATAAACCTTGTTCAAATCACCATATGCTTCGTTCAAAACATCAGCAGTCAACGGAATTCCAGCTGCATCTTGTTCGTGCATCCATTGTTCGAATTCTGCAAATTGCGTCTGTCGGAACATTGTCCCCTTCACACCATCCAAGAATTGATTCAAGATATAAGCTCGCAAAGCCTTGTCTTCAACCTTGTCCAAGAGATAATCCGTCAAAAGATTTTCGTTGGTTGTTGAAGCAATTTCGGCCAAGAAAATTGGATAGTCGCCATAATGATAAGGTTGATTCTTACGGGTTTCGTAACTGTGCACAGAATGACCCATTTCATGGACCAAAGTATGCAAGTTATTTAAATTATCAACCCAATTCAACAATATAAATGGATTTGTATCATATGAACCGCCAGAATAAGCACCAGTCCGCTTACCCTTGTTTTCAATCACGTCAATCCAGCGACTGTCAAAGGCTTGGTTCACAACTTCGAGATAATCATCACCCAGAGGCTTCAATGCTTCAAGTGCCTCTGCCTTAGCTGATTCGTAATCAATTGAAAAATCAGGTTCACCCAAAATTGGCGTATACAAATCGTACGTATGCAACTCTTTAAGCCCCAACAACTTCTTCCGCAAAGCCACATAACGGTGCAACAATGGCAAGGCGCGATGGGTTTCTTCAACCAAAGTGTCATAGACCGACTCCGGGACAAAATTGCGGGCCAATGCAGCTTGACGGGCCGAATCATAATGATGAACCTTCGCCAAATAATTTTGCTGTTTTACATTGCTGCTAATCAACGTTCCGTACGTATTTTGCAACTTAATATATGACTCGTAAAAAGTTTGGAACGCCTGCTTACGAACTTCAGGGTCAACTGCCTCAAGCAAACGGCTATAAACTCCATTTGAGAGCGTCTCTTCTTCACCATCTTCATTGAGAACCGTACCAAATTCCATGTCAGCATTATCAAGAATCCCAAACGTATTTTGAGAAGCATTGAACAGATCAGAAGCGCCCGCCAACAATTCTTCGGCTTCCCGTGAAAGAACGTGTCCTCGCTGCGTCAACAGAGCATCAAAGTAATGCTTGAAGTCGCCAAGCTTTGGTTCTTCTGAAAACAGCTCTTCTAGTCGACCTTCTGGCAAATTAATAATCGCTGGATCAAAGAAAGCAATTGCTGCTGAGACTTTGGCTGCCAGTGCACCAGCCTGGGCATCGAACCCTTGATAATGCGAATTACCGGTATCTTGGTCTGACTTCATTGAAGCAAAGACGTACACCTTTTCAAGCTTACGCATCATTTCTAGGCCATACGTCAATCCAGCATACAAGTCGGCACCTGATTCGGTCAACTTGGCCGCAAATTCGTCTGAAAGGGTAGTTTGGAAGTCAACTTCATCGACAGCCTCCAACCAATCTTCATCTGTTGCATAAATTGTTGAAAGGTCCCATGTTGCTGATGTGGGTAAATCTTGTCGGAGTGGAATCTTTTTTGCCATTTGTTGCTACCTCGATTTTGTTTATTTTACTAACGCGTACTGCTAGCTGTGCAATAATTTGGATATTTTAATTTTGTGCTCAAATGGGGCAGCTTCGCTAAAGATTCTTTACGTTCGGATTTGCCCTGCACGATTCATGCCGAATTGCAAAATAATTTGCAAATTTCACGGCGCTAAAGCACGCGTGAAAAAGTTCGCCTAGATTCGGCAAGGGCTGGTCATCCGACGACAGAATCGCTTCGCTGATCCCTCCCAGCACAACATTATATAACTAGGCCAATACATTAGTTAATGATAATTTTATCATTATTTTCCATGAATTGTTAATAAATAGCTAAATTCGCTCAATAAATAACGCGCAGTGCCAAATTAGCACCACGCATCATTTTGTTTTATTGTAGCCCGTCCACCATTGAATAAGTGATCGTTCCGTTAAAGGTGCCCGCTTTATCGAGACGTGAAGCCTGCACCAACAGACCGTGACTCGCATCACATGAATACGTCCAATGGCCAGCCGTATTCACCCCACCATTGCTCCCTGCCGTAAAATCAGCGCCTGTCAAAATTGTCTGAGCACTCGTATTCAACGCAACTAAATTATCATCATTGCGCATGAAGCCGTACGTTCGTTGAGTATCTGAAACAACCGCTTGTAACACAAAATTGGCCGTGCCAGTGCGGCTATCAATAATATCAAACAACTGCGTATTATCGCCCGTTCCATTGCGTGGTAGCCAAACTGGTGCATTAGTCGCCGGGAAAATGCTGTTCGTTAACGCATAATTCCAAACGGCATTTCCACTAATTGTAGCGCTCTGCAAAGTTCCTGGAGCAAAGACAATTCCATATGAACTCCAAATTGGAGCAGGAGAAGTTGCACTCGGTGTCATTTTCGGAATCGTGTTATCATTTGTTTTCCAGTCTGCACCAATCGAGCCTTGTTCAGCGGCATAATAATAACTCGGCGTGGTATTACCATTAAGATAACCGGTTATTCCTAGAGGCTCCTCCGTAATGTTAAATAATAGTGTCCCAGAACTAGTTGGTTGAGTTGACGTGGCAAAAATACCAAACGACTTCACATTGCCAAGCATGATCATTGAGCCTGCCGTTGCGTTTCCACCAAAAAGTCTCACCGCAGCATTCCCTGAAGTATTGGTCGTCGTCATGACCGTCTCACTTCCGGTTTTAGCTTCCATTGTGAGCTGACCGAGCGTGTTCATGTTCCAAAGAATCGTGGTCGTCATCATATTCGTCTTAGAATTTGGACCGAACGTGACATTGGTGCTAGAATTTGATGTTCCGTTTGAAAATGCCGTTGTTTTAGCAGAATTTGTGACTGGAAGCCCGTCTTGCACAAAATTAAACGTTCCATTATTTGTAATCGTAAAGTTACGTGCTGCATCGAAATAAAACGTTGGCATATTAGAATGATTCGTTAAGTTCCAAGTTGCCCCAGCGTCAACGACATAACTAGCAACCCCATCATTACCACTGTCATAACACTGATGGAGCATTCCATAATTTCCGTCGCTACCATTTTGCCCATATGTCATCGTAGTCGTCCCAGAAACAATTTCAATTTTCCCCAGTTCGCCAAATTCTTGACTTGAGTTCCCCTGGACCACAAAATTATTCGTCCCAGTAAATTTTAGTGGCACGTAATACGCTGAAAACATTTGCGCACCAGTATCTGTAAAATTTGGGTAATTAATATCAACACTGTCATACGTCAAACTTCCCGTGAATGGTACACTTGGGCGATCCTCCCACTCTCCAGAGAACAATGAATAATACGCCATTACATAGCCACTAGTTGTTGCACCATCAGTCACTGGATCAGGAACTGTCACAGAGCCACTCACGACTGAGGCATAGTCTGGATTTGATTGCTGATTATGGACCGTGACATTTAGATTCAAATTATTCTTACTCATCCGCAACGAAGAAGAACTCATACTTTTGACATAGAGAACATGATTTTGAAAATCCACATCAATGCTATTACTAATGTTGGTGTTAATATCACTTCTGTTGTCTAGATACGTAATATCATTGTCAACTGCAATCTGAATTGAGTCTGGTGCCGGATTACTACTCGACCAATAACCAGCCGTATTCCCGGCTGCCAAGAGATTATAGAGATCCTGCCCCGTTGTGATATGATACACCGATCCAACTTGTGTCACACTAGCTTCCACTGGCTTTGTTAAGCCCAATACAAAACTGAGCACTAATCCCAAGAATAGCAACCCAATTTTAATGATTAGATGGTGTTGTTTGTTCCTCTTCATCATCCTCATCCTTCCGTCGCTTGGCCAAAATAATCCACCAGAGTAGACCAATGATAATCATGACCAAAATAGCAATCACAATCCACCACCATGCAAAATGTTGCGTGATGTTAATGCCTGCGATTGGTGACTTAACCGTGCGCTTAATCTCAAACGCCTGATTCCATTCCCATTTATGACCATTTTTATCAGTCGCTGTTCCAACCAAATGATACTTTCCAGGTGGGTATTCATCCGTACGCCGGAAAACATAATTAAAGCCCGAATTAGGCGCCATACCGCGATCAACGTCGGTCATATCCTTGGTCTGAAGCACCTTGCCTGTCTTATCATTTGTGATTTTAGCTTTGATTTGCAAACCAAAAATATTGATATTCGTTGGATTAATCAACTTCACAACAATCCCTGGCTGATATTGATACGTTTTAGCGACGATTGACTTAATTTCCAGCTTGGGCGTCACTGTCTCCATATTTTGGCGCAAAACAATGCCCTTAGCAAAGGCAAATTTGTTTGTAATCCCTGTCTTTTCATTTGGCGTAACCTTGGTGACCCGGACAGCACCCGCTACAATACCACTAAACTTTACGTTCGTCATCTTAACCTTGATGTCAAAACCACGGCTGGTATTGGCCGGCACCTTAATTTTTTTAACGCTTAACTTTGCAATATCCCGAATCTGAACATTTGACTTGGCACCGACTCCCTTACCGTTTCCCTGATAAGTATAATCAATCACCGCATTATCAGAAGTTTGTGCTGGGTTAATCGAGATTGTATAAGTCGATGCCTCATTAGATAAATTTTGCACAGCCATGTGAAGCGTGGTCGTTTCATCCGGCTCCATCTTCAGGTCAAAGTAACTTTCCTCAGAAATTTGATACTGATTTGGCGTACTAACTACTGTAAAACCTGAGTCTTCTGCAACCCCAGCTGCTTTAACTGCCCCAATATTGATTAATCCCAGTACAATGACGATTAATGTGATGATTTTTTTCATAGATACTCCTGTTATATGTTTTTTTAATTTGACAATCTAGCAAGCATTCATTCGGACAAAAAACAGTCCAACAAAGGGCTGTTTCGTAATTCATTTTACGGGCGAATTTTAACCTTAATTAGCTTAATCCACCATCCACGATTGTGTAAGTGATAGTTCCAGTATATGCTCCGACTTTGGCAGAATTATCGATTGACAGATGTCCAGTTGAAGCTGTTGTAGACCGCGTTCCGTTTGAATCTGCATCACCGGTCAAGACATTGTTAGCTGCCAAAATATTGGCTCCTGTCGCCCCTGTTAAATGACTGTCTGGAGCAACCGTATCAATGGTCATGGTGCTAACTGGCAGTGCCACTGTGCTTGCTGTCATACTTGAAGCCAAAGCCGTCACAACATATCCTGTTGATCCTCCACGCGAATCCGTCACTTGCATGTTCCCTGAACCAGTGGCATTTTGCGCTGTTGTAGCTGATGCAATTGACATGCTGCCCCAGTTAAAGTTTGGAACACTATCCAGCGTGATTGCCGTTGCGTCCCCATTCAGCGTCAATGCCGTTGTTCCATTTGTAGTATCGTTCACAGCTGCATTCGCAACCACTGGCAACGTTGCCACCCCGCTGATCAACGTCAAAACTGCAATACTTAACTTAACATTATGAATTTTCATAATCATATTCTCCCTATGTTTGTACAAAGTTACATTTTTATTACAACAAAAATTTTACCATAGCTCTTATGTAGTTCAAAGTGAAACGACTTACAATTAGGAAACTAACTTCACAAAAAAAACGATTTTTCTTCACATACATAGGAAGAAAAAATCATTTAAATTTTTCAATAAAATGTTGCTCAAATCAAAAAACGAACTGATGATCAACATACATCGCATCAGTTCGGTTAGATTAATTTAACGTCATTTAGACGGATTCTTAGTTTATGTTTTTTGGAATTCGCGATACTTCACGCCCAAGAATATCAATATTCCAAGTAGCAACACTCCACCGGCAATACCGAAAATCAATCCATATGGAATTCCTTCCGTGGTAACTTTCACCGGCTCCGAAGCATGCTTTTTTTCATCAATCTTGATCTTCTGCTTAATGTTCCAAACGTGATGATTAGCATCGGTCATCTTCAAATTCAAGACATAGTCACCCTTTGGTAAAGTCTTGTCGTAA
>JAITPD010000062.1 GCA_031289615.1 Lactobacillaceae bacterium
TCATTTTTCGCGAAAAATTACGAAAGAAAAGCAACAGAACTTTTAAATTCCGCTGCTTGATCTTGAATGGTTAATTTACTTGATTTTTTGTTCATCAGTCCTATTTGACGTAGAACCCAGATATCCGGCACCGCATTATCGCTGGCGTATATCTGTAATGGCGTTTATAGTTTAGCATGTTGCATCCCCACAACTTGCTAAATATCTTTCGAACTACCTATAATTATAGATTAAAAAACAGGTTGTTTCAAGTAGTTAAATCCGTTAAAATTAAAGGTGCTTCACATTCCCTAATCTGAAGCAGATCGGAGGTGACTTTATGTCTTTCGAACAAGTTTTAATTGAGATTACGAAGAGTCTGCTGGACCTCATAGTCAAGAAGATTACTATGTCATACTGGAATGATCACTGGTCAAAGAAGTAAGATAAGTATCTACCTTCGTAGGTAATTGCAGCTATACCTACCGTAGCTGAAGGAATTCAATTAAAACTGAAGGCTGGGCTGTCAACGGTCTTCGCCAAATCAATCCATGAAAAAATACATATCAACAAACAATTAAAATTCAACCACCGTCGTAGCAGCGGGATTATAATTTTGCAAAACCAACGACTTAAAATGAATCTCAAACAATAATTCATTCTCAGGATCATGAGCCTTCATAAAGCCTTGACTCTCCTCAAAGAGATGGCGTACATCTGCCCAGCTTTTATCTGAACGAGTCATTGTTGCACGATTTGAACTCATTCGCATCCCGTTCTTAAGATCAATCGGCGTAATCACAGCAACATTTGGATTAGTATTCAGCTCATAAACCTTTGGTGAATCAACATCCATTGAAAAAACATACCAGATACTTTGATCTTCATCATCCACTGCAAAAGAAACCAGCCGACTGCTTGGCGTATTGTCGTGGGCCGTCGACAAGTAAACCAGCCCGTTTGCTTCGCCGATAAAATCTTGATATTCTAACATGCACTCCGCCTCCTGCAATTAATTATTTAAATCTAACAGATTTTCTAAATACCGCGCGAGCCCATCATCTTCGTTGCTATACATCGTAACATCATCGGCAATCGCCTTTAAATCTTGGTTACCGTTCGCCATGACAACCCCGTGCGTGGCAAAATCAATCATCTCAAAGTCATTCATCTCATCGCCAAACGCATAAATATCGTCTTTGGCAATTGAAAATGATTTACTCAAAATATCAAGGCCCGTATCTTTTGAAACCCCAGCCGGAGCAACTTCCAAAACAGGAGCATCGCCACCCCAAGTCTTAACGTTGACATTATCCTCACCATAACGATCAAGAACAAACCGGCGAATCTGTGCTTGGTGCAAAGGATCTGCTGCATGTAGCAAAATCGCATTAACATCCGTTTGCAACGACAAGCGATCTAGCATTTTTTTGCCATCTTCGTCCTTTGGAAAGAAAATCGAATCTTCTGGAGCGTTCACGCTAATATCTTTTCCCCAAACGTCATCCATATTTTCGGCAACCACTGTGTCAATCCCTAAGTCTGCAGCCTGTTCAAGCAAATCAAAAGCAATTTCATGATTCACCTTATATGAATAAGCGTCTTTCCAGCTTGCACGCGGTGTCAGTCCCAATGAACCATTGAAATTAATCATCGGACTCTTTAGGCCAATCGTGTCATAAATTCCAGTTGTCAACCGCGTTGGACGTCCAGTGATAATTGAAATAATATGCCCCGCATCTTGGGCAGCTTGCAACGTTTGCTTTGTCCGTTCAGAAACTTCTCCCGCTTCATTTAACGTTGTATGATCTAAATCAATTCCAATTAGCTTGCGTCCCATTTGTTTTCTCCTGTATTTTCGTTAGTAAAAATTATACCAGAAAAATGTAAAAAGTCCTCGCAATGGAGGACTAATTAATTTATTTCGAGCATTCTTTACTTCAAAATCAACTCAATTTTTTGTAATTCTTCATCTGACAAAGTTAAATTGTCAGCAACCTTGATGTTATCTAGTAAGTGGTCGATTGATGAGGCGCCAAAGACAATTGAGGCGACCCGGCGATCCTTTAGCAGCCAAGCCATTGCCAGTTGCGCCAAAGTTTGTCCACGATCAGCTGCAATTGCATTTAACGAATTCAACTTAGCAACCGTCGCCGCTGGATTTTCTGCAATGTGCGCATTCGTCCGGTGCAATGGGAAATCAGCTGGGAAGCCATCGAGGTAACGCCCAGTCAGCAAACCTTCTGCCAAAGGGCCATACGCAACCAACCCCGCATGATGATCATCCAAAATCTGCAATAGATTACCATCTTCAGCTTCAGAACGGTGCAACATATTATATGAAACTTGATTCAAAACAAATGGGGTGCGCAATTCTTTAAAAATTTCAACAATCGCTGCCGTTTGTTCAGCCGTATAATTTGAAACACCAACATACAAAGCTTTTCCTTGTCGAATCAATGAATCCAACGCCACTGCAGTCTCTTCCAAATTTGTATTTGGATCCCAACGATGAGCATAGAAAATATCAACATAATCTAGGTGCATGCGTTCAAGCGACAAATCAAGTGCTCCCCGCAATGTTTTACGTCCCGAGAATTCACCCAAAGGACCAGGCCACATATGATAACCAGCCTTTGTCGTAATGACTAATTCATCTCGGTAAGGCTTTAAATCAGACTTAAAAACTGCGCCAAATGTTTCTTCTGCTGAACCATTTGAAGGCCCGTAATTTGAAGCATTATCATACGAGAAAATTCCATTATCAAAAGCTTTTAACATTACTTCGCGTGAATTGGCAAGAGGCTTTTCGTCCCCTAAATTACGCCATAATCCAAATGACAATGCTGGCAAAATTAATCCCGAATCAGACACGCGCCGGGCTGGAACCTTTTCATATCGATCGTCTGCTGCTGCAAATACCATGCTGTACCTCCACTTTAACTAGTTACTTTCAATCATTTCTAAATCTTAACGTCTGGCTTATGTCGCGAACGCAATAGTCCTGACAAATCTTGGTCAACGCGAATACGCTTAA
Source organism: Lactobacillaceae bacterium (assembly GCA_031289615.1). Lineage (GTDB taxonomy): Bacteria > Bacillota > Bacilli > Lactobacillales > Lactobacillaceae > Weissella. Next base: position 3,017 of record JAITPD010000062.1, read on the forward strand.
TCGCCTCTGCAATCAAAGGTGCAACTGTCATAATCTCAAGTTTCGCAAATTTTTTGTCATCAGGTACTTCTACAGAATCAGTAATAATCACCTTAGCGATTTCATCACATCCTGCTAAGCGCTCAGCCGCGTCATCAGAGAACACCCCGTGCGTTGCGACGACATAAATCTCTGTGGCTCCAGCATATTTCAACGCTTTTGCCGAAGTAATCATCCGCCGACCAGTATCAATAATATCATCAACAATCACGGCTCGCCGGCCTTTTACATCACCGACAATTCCATTTGGACTCTTAATATCCTCTTCTAACGCGCGGTCATTAATCACGCCCCATGGAGTATCCAGGATTGACGCAAATTGGCGGGCCCGACCAGCACCCGTGTGATCAGGTGCAAAGACAGTTAATTCGTCATTGAAATTACGCTCAAAGAAATACTCAGTCAACAACGGCGCTGACAACAATTGATCAACTGGAATGTCAAAGAATCCTTGAACTTGATCCGCATGCAGATCAACAGCCAAAACTCGTTCAACACCATTCATTTCAATCAAAGACGAAACCATTTTGGCCGTGATTGGCTCACGTGACTTGCTTTTACGATCTTGGCGAACATAGCCAAAATATGGCAAAACCAAATTAATCCTCTTAGCTGAAGCACGACGTAATGCATCAACAGCAATCATAATTTCCATGAAGCTATCGTTGACTTCGCCTGCAATCGGCGCAATTACATAGACATCATCTCCACGAACACTATCTAAAATCTGCTCATAGATTTCGCCATCCGCAAAACGAGTAATCGTAATTGGCATCAATGGAATGTTTAGTTCAGCCGCAATTTTGCGGGCTAATTCGTTATTCGTAGTTAATCCAATTAACTTTAGTTCACTTTCCAAAAGTGGATCCTCCGACATTTAATGTTATCTCTTAATTTTAACAAAGATTGTCGGAATTCGCACTACTTACCGCATTGTAGGTAAAATAATCTTTACCTCAAAATTTCAATCAAATTTTTATTTGCTGCCTGTTTTGCTGGTAGCAAGCCAAATACAATCCCAACCAACGTCGAGACGCCGACTGATAATGCGAACGAACCAACAGTTACAATTGCTGTAAATGGTAGCGCCATTGAAATTAAAAATGCGAGACCAGCTCCAATTCCAAAGCCAATTAATCCACCAGAAACAGTTAGCATCAACGCTTCCAACAAAAATTGCCACAAGACATTTTGTGGTGTAGCACCAATTGCTAAACGAATCCCAATTTCTTGCGTGCGTTCTGAAACTGAAATGTACATCATATTCATCACACCAATTCCAGCAATAAACAATGAAATACCAGCAATCGCCGCAATAAAAATCGTAATTCCCGAAATGGCAGTCCCAATTCCTTTTAGAATTTCGCCCATGTCAAAATAATCATAATGCCCCGTTTTGCGTCCAGAGCCCTGCTTATTTAGCATATCTACAACTTGATGAGTTTTCTTTGCAACATTCGTTTTAGGCTTAAAAGTTAGCTTGATTTCGTTCCCTTGACTACTATTTGTGTTTGCTAAATACGTTTTCTTGGGCGCCAGAACGCTAACCCCATACTTGACATCTGTTATATCAGAATGAAAAACACCAATAATCGTATAACTATGTCCGTCAATCGTGACCGGATTTCCTAACGCCGTCTTAGCATCATGAAATTGTTTTTTAGCCACCTTGTCAGAAATCATGACCACCGGTGCGAATGCATCATTATCAGATTGATTGATTTGTCGACCAGCAACTAAATTCACTTTGGGATCTTTGCTAACAAATGTAACAGTTGTGCTCTCATCCTTGGCCCCAATTGTCATTGGCAGAGTAAGATTATCATATTTTTTAACTAACGTGACCTTTGTAATATTTGAATTCTTTTGATCGTTAATCAACGCTAAATCATCAGCGGTAAATCCACTTTTGTTTTCTTCGCCACTGTACTGAATCGTTGTGCTCTGATTCCCCGACTCTGATACTTGTAAACTCTTGAGCGTTTGCACCTTAACACCTTGGCCAAGTGCCATGATTGTCACAACTGACGAAATCCCGATCACGATTCCAATCATCGTTAAAATACTGCGCCGTGGATTAGCTAAGAGTGATTGCCACGCAGTTCGTAAAAGTTCTCTAGTCCGCATGTTGCACCTCCTCATCAGCGACCAACTTGCCGTCCAAAATGCGAATAATGCGGTTGCTTTGCTGCGCTACATTTGGATCATGCGTCACCATAATCACGGTGGTTCCAAACTTTTTATTAATCTCTTTGAATAAAGCAATAATCTCCGCTGACGTCACAGAGTCCAAAGCTCCCGTTGGCTCATCAGCAATCAAGAAATTAGGCTGAGCAATTAACGCTCTTGCCACGGCGACCCGTTGCTGCTGACCACCAGAAAGTTCGCCAGGCTTTTTGTTATCCGCTCCATTCAGTCCGACCTGTTCTAACATTTTAGAAACAATTGGCCAAATTAAGTGCCGTTCTTTTCCAGCATATAGCAAAGGTAGCGCAACATTTTCTCGAACGGACAAATTAGTAATGAGCTTGAAATTTTGGAAGATAAAGCCAACGTTTGTATTACGCAATTTGGCTGAAACCTTGCCTGGAACCTGACTAATATTTTGTCCTTCAAATTGATAATCACCTTGAAACTTTTGGTCCAAAAAGCCAATAATATTTATCAATGTAGATTTTCCAGAACCTGATGGCCCCATAATTGCTAAAAATTCACCAGCTTCTACATCAAACGAGACGTCTTGTAAAACTTTGACAGACCCCGTTCCAACTTGATAACTTTTTTCGATATTTTTTAAATGCATCATGAGACCACCTGCACTGCCTGGCCTTTGTGTAAGTTGCTGGCAGGATATGTGACAATGCGATCGCCCTTTGTTAGTCCATCTGTCACCGTATAATTTTCTCCCGTTTGCGTCATTGTTGGCTCAACTTGAATTAATTTACCATCACGCACTAAATAAACCGTCTTTTTGTTGACAACAGTAGAACTGGGAATAATAAAGCCAGCCAATTTCACCTGTATTTTTGCCGACTGTCCATTCATAAATTTTTCTGCATCAACTGGAGCCGTTAGCAGATACTTAACATTTTGAGCCTTGCTATCTTCAGCTGGTGTCTTGGCCAAAAAATTAATCGTTGTGTTTTGCTTATTGTTATTGGCCAATGCAGAAACAACTAATTCATGATTGTCCGCCACCTTTTGATAATCAAACTCAGTTACTTCCGCTGAAACTTGCAAATCATTTGAGGTCATCGTGAGTTGAACTTCTCCATCTTTACCATAATCAAGCGCAACAATCCCGTCAAATGGCGCATAAAGGGTATGCGTCAACTCAGCATTAGCTTGACTCAATTGCTTTTGTTGATCTCCCAAATCGGCTTTTGCACTATTATAAGTATTTTGTGCTTGCGCGATCTGTGTCTGTAAATCAGCTTTAGCTTCGTCTTCAGCTTGGGCTAATTTATTTTTTAAATCATTGATTTGATTATTTTGTTCATTTAAATCGCGCGTCGCTTTACTAACGACTGAAGCTAAGTCAGTCGCTTTGCTTTTAGCATCAGTATCATCAGTGGTCAACAATGCTGTTCTTTTGACAACCTTTTGTCCATTCGTGACCGCAACATTTGTGACCTTGCCCACAGGATTTGTTAACCGTTGCGTTTCAACCGGTTTAATCTGACCTGAAAGGGCCAAAGTTGCTGGCTTAACTACCATTGTGGTAACGGCAGGTTTCCCATTTTGCTCTGTTTGAGTAGCTTGTTTACCAGCATTTGAAATCAATGTAACTACCACGATTCCTAACACAACAACTACTCCGCCAATTACACAAATTAAAATTTTCTTTGATTTTTTCATCATTCTCCCCTAAACGAACCCCTATGTTCCATTAAAAAATTGCCTTAACTTCAATTTTGACCAATAAAAACAGCCAAACATTCCGCCCTCCCCCTTAAACAATTCTACTAGATGGATGCTTAGTTGGCTATGTTAAATTTTGACATATTTAATAATGAATATTTTCCAACAGATAACAACCATTTTCACTTATCGTCTTGCAAAAGTCCTGAATTTAAGCTAAAATATTCAAGACAAATCAAACAAGCTGGGGTGCCAATTATTGGCTGAGACAAAACCCATTGAACCTGATACGGATAATACCGGCGAAGGAAGCTTGGTTATTTACTTTAATTGTAAATTAACCTTTCTCAAAAGCTTTTTGAGGAAGGTTTTTTGTTTGTTTGAAGAGTCAAAATAAATTTTAGGAGCATTTATCTCATGCAAACAGTTTCAAACAAGAAAAGAGGTTGGTCTTTACGTGACGTGATCTTCTTATCCGTCATTGCCATCTTCTTTGGGGTCATCTATCAAGTCTGGGGAATCTCATATAATGTCATTGCTGCCACTCCGCTCAAGCCCTTTGCAAACGATCTTACTCTTGGTGTCTGGATCATGGCTGGTCCCCTCGCCGGAATCATGTTGCAAAAAGTCGGCGCAACAACTATTGGTGAATTGCTAGCTGCCACCGTTGAAATGTTTTTATTCTCACAATGGGGAGCTGCCAATATCATCAGTGGACTTGTGCAAGGTTTCGCATCTGAATTAGGCTTTGCTGCTACTGGTTACAAGAACTGGTCAAAGTTAGGATTGCTCTTCTCAACAATTACTGCAACCATTGTTAGTTTTATCTGGGATCTGTTCCAAAGCGGTTATATGGAATACCACTTTAGTTTGTTAGTTGGACTCTTTGTGATTCGTTTCATTTCAATCGGCTTCTTTGCCGGGGTCCTCGTTTATTGGATCAATGCACTTGTTGTTAAATCAGGACTTTTGAAGAAATAATTATGAGCGAACTCCTTGTTGAAAATCTTTCATTTGCGTACAATCCCGACGAGGCTAAAGTTCTCGCCGATGTTTCATTGGCGCTAAATCCTGGCTCATTCAATTTACTGATTGGAGCTAGTGGTTCTGGGAAATCAACACTTTTAAAAATAATGGCTGGCTTATATCCGCATTTTGGTGGAACTATTTTGGACGGTCAGGCAACTTTAGAAGGACAAACAGTTGGCGAAATCGTGGCCTTTGAACGAGCTCGACATGTGGCAATGCTCTTTCAAAATCCAACGCGGCAATTTGCAATGACTACTCCAACGCAAGAAATTAAATTCGCTTTGGAAAATTTGCAAGTGCCAGTTGATGAAATTAATCATCGAATTCAACAAGCACTCCAAGAGATCCAGATTCAAGATTTAGCAAAACGCCAATTACGTACGCTCTCTGGCGGCGAACAACAAAAAGTGGCTCTAGCAATTGTGCTGGCCATGGATTCACAAATTATTTTGCTTGATGAACCCTTTGCAAACGTTGACCCAGCTGCACGAATTGAGTTACTCGCATTATTGAAGCATCTACAAACTGAGTATCACAAAACAATTTTGCTTTCAGATCATGATCTGTCGGGTTATCAAGATTTAGTTGAGCACCTCTATCAGATCAGTAATCACGGTCAGTTAGATGAAATTAATCTTGAAGTGTTGAATCAGGCCGATGTTGAAGTTCATTTCCCAAACCGTTGGCAACCACAAGCAGGTCCGCTAAACTGGCAGAACCTAACAGTGTCTGTTGATGATTGGGAATTATTTAGCAAACATGATTTTCAAGTTCCAACCGGCATGATTGGATTAATTTCCGGTGCAAATGGAGCTGGTAAATCAACTTTTTTCAAAACGTTGGCCCATCAACTTCCATATACAGGGACGATTCGTTGGGAAGAGCAAGATAGCGCAAAGCAAAAACTCAAGGAATGGGTTAAGTTGGTTGGATATGGTTTCCAATCAGCTCCTGATCAATATGTCACAATGACGGTTGCTGATGAAATTTCAATTAGTTTGAAACACAGTCAGCTGCCCGATTATTGGAATCAGGATCTTATTGACAAAGCATTAACAGAACTTTCAATCTCCGGAATGGATGAACATATCGTTTATCAACTTTCTGGTGGCCAGCAAAAAAAGCTGCAAATTCTAAGCCTTTTGATTATTGGCTTCCCAGTTTTACTATTAGATGAACCTCTCGCTGGACTAGATGCTGAGTCATTACAGAGTATCATGTTGCTAATTCGCAATTATGTTGATGCAACTAAGCATAGTGTCTTAATGATTTCACACCAGCGGCACGGTTTGGAGCCATTCATTGACTTTGAACTTGCATTGGCCAATCATCGTTTAACTTTGGTAGGAGGTGCTGAGCATGCGTAATCAATTTCGCTTCAACCCAACTGCCCTAGTGATCATCATCTTGCTCTTCTCGCTAGAAATTTCGTTTATTCGCAGTGTCGGCGCAAATCTGTTTTTGATTTTACTCGGTCTCATCTATTTGCTCATCAATCGTGTGAAACTCAAAACGCTGGGCTTGATGTTGCTCGTTTCATTTCCGTTCGCGCTTGGAACGTGGCTTTCATTCTTACTCTTTAGTACAAATGACAATTTTCATCTAGCCTGGATTTACACAACGCGTCTCTATGCATATCTGTTGCTCGGCGCTGCAATCACACTCACCATTCATGTGAAAGAATTATTATCGAGTCTCCATCAACATTTAAAGCTCTCAAATACTTTCACATACGGTTTGTTAGCTGCCTTTAACCTTTTACCCCGTGTGCAACAGCAGGTTAAAACAATTCATTACGCTGCCTTAATTCGTGGAGTTGAATATCATTTGTGGAGTCCGCAACTGTACTTTAAATCAATTGTCAGTGCGTTAAATTGGTCAACTGATTTAGCAGAAGCAATGACTTCGCACGGTTTTTCAGAAGAGTTCCCCCGGACCGAAAGCGTGAAAGATGAATTACCAGTGTGGCAACCAATTGTCTTGATGCTTTTATTCATCGCTGCCAATGTTGTCTACTTCACATTTAAACCTTGGTAAACTAAAACCGCTCAACCTAAATTTAGGTTGAACGGTTTTTGAATTATTCGCCCTTTACCGCTTTTTCAAGCGTATCAACGGCATTTGAATGATTAGCAATATCTGCAAACAAAGCTTTTTCAAACTCTGCATAGCTCTTTGTTTCAGTATCCATTGACCCGAAACGACGGATCGTCACTGAATCATTATTTTTTTCATCATCCCCAATTACCAACGTATAAGGAATTTTCAATGATTGCGCATCACGAATCAAATAACCAAGCTTTTCGTTGCGACCTTCAAACTCAGCGCGAATTCCTTGATGAACCAACTTGTCTACGATTGATTGCGCATATTCTGAATGAGCTTCACGATTAACCGGAATCACACGCACTTGATGTGGAGCCAGCCAAGTTGGGAAAGCACCCTTATACATCTCGATCAAGTAAGCAGTAAAACGTTCCATCGTTGAAATCACACCACGGTGAATCATGACTGGACGGTGTTGCTCACCATCAGCTCCGACATATTGCAAGCCAAAGCGTTCTGGCAACAAAAAGTCTAATTGAATCGTTGACAAAGTTTCTTCGCCACCAAGCGCCGTCTTAATTTGAACGTCCAACTTTGGACCATAGAAGGCAGCTTCACCTTCAGCTTCAAAGTAATCCAAGCCCATGTCATCCATAGCTGACTTCAACATACGCTGTGAATTAGCCCACATTTCGTCGTCGTCAAAGTACTTTTCAGTATTTTCAGGATCACGATATGACAAACGGAAACGATAATCTGTGATATTAAAGTCATGATAAACGTCAATCATCAAGTCCAAAATCTTCTTGAACTCTTCCTCGATTTGATCAAGCATCACAAATGTGTGTCCGTCATTCAATGTCATTTCGCGCACACGTGACAAACCAGTCAAGGCACCAGACTTCTCATAACGGTGCATCATTCCTAATTCAGCAATGCGCAAAGGCAACTCCTTATATGAACGAGGATGGTGCTTGTACACTTGAATGTGTGATGGGCAGTTCATTGGCCGCAATTCTAGGAACTCACCATCACCCATGTCCATTGGTGGGAACATGTCGTCATGATAGTGATCCCAGTGTCCAGACGTCTTGTACAAATCCAAATTTGACAAGATTGGTGTGTAAACGTGTTGGTAACCCTTCTCTAGCTCACGGTCAACAATGTAGCGTTCCAATGTCCGACGAATCGCTGCTCCATTTGGCATCCAAACAGGCAAACCTGAACCAACTTCTTGTGACGTAAAGAACAAATCTTGTTCCGCCCCAATTCGACGATGATCACGTTCCTTAGCTTCTTCACGACGTTGTAATTCAGCTTGCAAATCTTCGTCGTTCCAAAAGGCCGTTCCATAAATCCGTTGCAACATTGGGTTTGAAGACTTTCCACGCCAGTAAGCTCCAGCAACAGAAGTCAACTTGAAATGCTTCATCCAATTTGTAGATGGCACCAATCCACCACGATCCAATTCGATATGCTCCCCTTGCACGGCAATCGAAATCTTTTCATCTTCAGGCAAATCGTTAATCAATTCAACCTTATATGGATCATCTTTAAACATCTCCAACGCTTCGGCCCGTGAAATCACACGTGAAACGATTGGCAAGTTTTCTTCGACGATTTTGTGCATGACATTTTCAATTTCAGGGAATTCTTCGACTGAAACTTGTCCTTCTGCATTATCAGTATCATAGTAGAAACCGTTGTCGATCGCTGGTCCAACTCCAAAATGCATATCTGGGTGAATCCGCTTCAAAGCTTGTGCCAACAAATGCGAAACAGAATGTCGGAGCAAACGCAATGCTTCATCTGAATCCTTGGTAATCAATTCAAACGCACCATCTTCAGTAATGACGTCATGCATTCCAACATAATTTCCGTTCAAACGTCCTGAAACTGACTTCTTAGCCAACGACTTTGAAATCCCATTGGCAATGTCTAGTGGCGTGGTTCCTGCTGGATATTCCTTCACCGCACCATCTGGAAAACTAATCTTAATCTCTGCCATGCTAATCTCCTCTTTTTTGATCCTCTAAATTTAAAACGTCTCACAAAATAAAAACGTCCCACTCAAACAAAATTGCTTGAACGGGACGTTTACACGTGGTACCACCCGAAATTTGCCACAGTTACCCGTGACCTCATTCGCCCCTTAACGCGGGAGACGGAGCTGGTTCGCCAACTCACATCAGAAGTAGTATTTCATAAATTTTAATCACCGCCTCACATCAACCGCAGTGTCGCTTTAAATAAAATTTTATGCAACGTGTCTTCATCAACGTTTTATTATGACTCTTATTATAGTCACTTTTTAGAACGGTGACAAGTGCGAGCTTACAGAAATAATTTTAATGTACCACGCCTACTTAGCAGGATTGTTGTAGATCCACAGTTTTCCTTCATCTTCAGTTCGGTCTGGTGAAATAAGTGTCTGACCATTATTAACAACATGTAAATTAACTTTATTGTTTAATTTCGGGACAACTAGGTAACTCTTTACAATTTTGCCACCCTTATCAGTATTTTGATTTGTATCGATCACTGTCAGATAACTACCGTCGTCAGCTTGCACACCAACACCGATTTTTCCATTTGGCAAACTAACAACTGAATGTGGACGGCCGTTAAGTGTGTTTTCAAATTTATTATACGATGCTACGACCTTTTCAGTTGTCAAATCAAAGATATTCAACTCACCCTGACGAACATGGCTAGTTTCATATAAGAATGTCTTTTTCCCAATGTGTACAACGTCTAGTCCTTGAATTCCTGTCGCTTCCCCTAAGAAATCAGTTGAAGTTTTCGAACCATTCACACCTGGGAACTTAAAATGCTTCACCTGATTGGTAGAAACATTGTAGACCCCCACTACGGCTGCAGCAGCACCATGATTACCATCGATACCAACTTGACCGCCAAAATAAACATTTCCAGCATCGTAAAAAACTTCTTGAATAATCGAGTTATTATATTTTTCTTGTCCACTAAAAATGGACTTAAGAGAAATTGCTTTATCAAACTTACTGGTTGTTGTGTTATATGAATAAATTTGATTATCTTCACCACCAATATAAATGTGATGATTTTTTACATCAATTGTTGCTGATTCAAAAGAATTATCACTATTATTGGCCCCTGTGGGTGAGTCCACTTGTTTAATCAGTGTATTCGTCTTTGTATCAATCGTAAAGACACTTTGGTAATATCCACCAATTGCGTAGATATAATCCCCGTCAGTCACACAAGCTTCTGGAGCAATAATTTTATTGGTAGATAAGTCGTTGCCTAAACTAATCTGTTTGACCACCTTACCAGTTTTAAGGTCGGTCACAGTCACATCACCAGACTCATTTCCATGATTAACCGTATAAATTAGTCCATTATTAGCCTGAACCGTTGTAGATGGTTGCTCACGTTCAGTATTAATTGTATGAAATCCATAATTATTAGGGCACGTCATGTTCCCTGAGTCTACTGGATTAACAAGTTCGGCAGCCGAAATAGAACTAGAAACCAAACTACCTCCAAGCAAAAGGGCCAATGCCAAAACAGCAGTGGTTTTACGAGCATTTAAATTAGTAATCATATGTATCTCCTAAAGTGATTTTTTAACACTTTTAGGATAGCAAATTAACCTGATTAATACCAATAGGAACACTTTTACGTTTAATCGCTGAGTAATTCTTTTGCGGAGGAATGGGCGGGAGGAAAATCTATCAAAAAAGCAACCTTCTCATCCCCAGGGACCCAGAAAGTTGCAAATAGCTATTTCTTAAAACTTAACTGTTGGAGCCTTCTCAATCTGCTCCCTTTCTTCATCGCTAACTTCATAAAAATCACGTTTTTCAACATGCGCCATCCCGACAAACATGTTTGATGGGAATGTTTCAACGGCCGTATTCAAATTCGTCACCGCTAAATTATAAAAACGGCGTGATGCGGCCACCTTGTCTTCAGTGTCAGTCAATGAACCTTGCAATTGCAAAAAGTTTGTATTGGCCTTCAAATCAGGATAATTTTCTGCAACTGCTAGCAAACGACTCAATGATGATGACAAAGCTTGTTCTGCCTTGGCCGCCATCTGTGGATCGATGTTTTCAATCTTAAGTTGCCCAATCGCACCACGAGCAGCCGTCACTTCTTCAAAAACTCCACTTTCATGGGCTGCATAACCTTTAACAGTTTCCACCAAGTTTGGAATCAAATCAGCACGTCGCTTCAATGCAACTGTAATATCACTCCACGCGTTATCCACAGCGATGTTCTTTGTCTTCAAGCTGTTATACGATGGAATCACTACTAACAATGCTAGGACGGCTACAATAATAATTACAATCATAATACTTCCTCTTTATTTTCTATTTAATATTTGTTGACTAATTTCGGCAAATTCTTGTTGTTGCTCACGATTCAACTTATACCGGAAATCAATATTTTCAATAATCTCGGTGTGAATCTTCAATAATTTTACCACAATTTCATCAGTCCACCCAAACCGTTTTCCTGGCAACTCACTTTTAAGATTGTAACCAAAGCCCCGATTTAAAAAGAAATAGACTTGATTATCAGCCACTTGAATTTCAGCATTTAGATCCAAATCATAAATCTTTTCCAAAACGTCTTCCGTAAAAATTTGAAGCACCTCTTGTTCAGTCCCTGGCCGAATAAATGTATTATACTTGCTATCAAATCCGGCTTTAATGCTAAATTTAGTTGGAAACAATTTTCGTTCGAGGGGACTATTAGTGTTATGAAACATGCCTTTGTGAACAAACTTCACGGCCGGTAAATTAAATGGCGTGCGGATCACTATATACGGCAACGAATGAGGCGTGTACGTGGTGTGGATCTTCCCTTTTTTATCTTTGTATTCAGACTTAGTATCGTATGAATAATTACTTGTCTCAAGCCAACCATTGTCATACACAATCGAATTCCACCACTTAACATGATAGCCATTGGTTCCAAAATGACTAGCTGAGTATGGTAGATTAAGCTCATTATGTTCCGCAAAAAAAGTTTGTATCTGTGGATTTTTGGCATTAAAATGCAGTTGGCGCAAGATTGAAATGCGCGGTTTTGTGTCATTAGCCGCTGAAATCATAGCGGACCCAATAAATATCGCGATTACACCTGCTAAAAAGCCAAACAGAATAATACCTCCGTTGCCCGCACAAAAAAAAATTATGCCAGTCAATATTCCAGCCACGATTATCCCCCACCCACTTTGCTTAGCACCGTGAAAGTGTTCAATGAAATATTTCGAATTGCTGATGCGTGAGCTGTTGATTTCTTCTTCTGTGAAATCCGCAAAGTCAAAACGCTTTTCCAGATCACTGTAATCTACATCCGAATACGCTTTTAATTTACTATTATCATCATATGCTTCTAAATTTGCTTGATTAATCATACTTTTCCCTTAGTTAGCTTAATTTGTTTGCTGCCCCTTCACTGAATATTTTCAAAATATCTTCCGCGTTGATGGCTCAACTAATTCTTATAATTATAAAGCGATAAAATGAAATATTAAAGAACATTATGGAGAGGGACAATGTTCATCGATTTATTGTAGTGAAAAAAAGCGTCATGACCTAAATCACGACACTCAATTTAATATTTTAATTGTGGTCATACTCGCGCAACCAACGTTCGACCTCACCTAAATCAAATCCCTTGCGATACATGCCCGATTTAACTTTATTCTTAAAGTCCCAGCCAGCTAAATCATCATGCCGATCCGCCAGCTTTTCGGCTTCGCGCGTCAAATTTTCCCAGGCTTCATCATCATCGATCTCGTGTTCATCATGAAAATTTGCAAGCGCTTGGTCAATGTATGAACGTTGAAACCCAAGCTGATAAAGTTTTTGCTGAACTTTGTTATTTGCCATGAAACTTGATTCACGTTTGTATTTACCAAAAAGCGTCTCAACGTGTTTTTCAAGGTTATCAAGCTGGTCCTCTTCGCCATAAAATTCCAGTGCATCCTCAATCGTAAATTGATCAATCCCCATCTGTTTGAGCTTGTACTTAACGCCATTTGGCCCAAGCTTTCCAGAACGCGCCTGACTTTGCACGTATTCTTCGGCAAACATTTGATCATTGATAATATTTAAGGCAATCAGTCGATCAACCGCCTGCTGTCTGACTTCAGCTGGAAATTCCTTTTCACGCAGCTTGTCTAGCACTTGTTGGCGCGAACGCATACTACCAGTCGCGTACACCAACCCTGCCATATAAGCTTTTTGGTTGAATTCTGCAGAAATAATTTCAGCGCGCTGTTCATCTGAAACTTCAGCATCTTTGAACAGATTAAACTGAAGCAAGATTTTTTCATCCACTGCAAACGCGAATTCGTCATCTAGATAAATGTTGTAGCGGCCAGCTTTGCGCGTCTGTGTGACACGTGTTACCTTTGCCATGTGAATCCCTCCCCGCGGTTGTTTGTTAATTCTACTGTTATCCCTGAAATTCTTCAAGTCGCATCGAAGCTTCTGTCCAGGCTTCCTCTACAGTGTCGAGCTGCTCTTGAATCGCTTGCAATTCATTGTTGATATCCGTTAACTTGCCCAGATCCGTCCCATTTGCCGGGTCATTTAATTGCGCAGTTAGTTCACCTTGGCGCGTATTCAAAATATCCATCTGTTCTTCAGCATCAGCCACTGCCCGCTCAATTTTGCGCTGCTCTTTTTGCTGTTCTTTATTTAACTGGTATGAAGTTGGCTTAGCAACAGTATTTTCTTCGTTCGACTGTTCTTCCACAGTTTCCTGTATATTTTCAGCCTTTTCCAAATAATAATCATAATCACCGTCAAAAAAACGTGTACCCTCTGCTGAAAGCTCCACGACCTCAGTTGCCACTTCATTGATAAAGTACCGGTCATGTGAAACAAAGAAAATCGTTCCGTTGAATTCGTTTAGCGCCGTCTCGAGCACTTCACGCGAATCAATGTCTAAGTGATTAGTCGGCTCGTCAAGAATTAGGAAGTTATCTTCATTCATCGACAAAACAGTCAACAGCAAGCGGGCCTTTTCTCCACCAGATAATGCACTGACTTTTTTATCAACATCTTCGCCCGTAAACATAAATGAGCCCAGAATCGAGCGAACATCTTTTTCCGGAGTTGTTGAATGCAGATCCCAAATCGAATGCAACACCGTTTTATTGGGATCAAGAGTGGCTTGTTCTTGGTCGTAATAACCAATTGTGACGTTCGCCCCGAGTTTGAACTCACCTGCTAATGGCTGAATTTTTCCCAACAAAGTTTTGATCAGCGTTGACTTACCAACACCGTTCGGACCAACAAGCGCGACTGCATGCTGCTTTTTAACATCAACATTAACGTTGCGCGAAAGAACTTGTGTCGCATCATATCCAAGCGCTAAATCACGCACCTGTAGAACTTCATTTCCAGAAGATTCCTTTGCCCGAAATGTAATATGAGCTACACCTGATTCGTTTTTTGGAGCAGCCAACACTTCCATTTTCTCAAGCTGTTTGCGCCGTGACTGTGCGCGTTTGGTGGTTGAAGCTCGCACAATATTGCGATTAACAAAGTCTTCAAGCTTGGCAATCTCAGTCTGCTGTTTATCAAATGCCTTTTGCTCAGCCATCAACTTGGCGGTCTTTTGCTCCATATACTTGCTGTAATTTCCAATATAATGATCCAGCTGTCCGGCATGCGCCTCGTAAACTTCAGTGACCACACGATCCAAGAAATAACGGTCGTGCGACACAATCAAAAGCGCCCCTTGATAATTTTGCAGGTATTTTTCAAGCCACGCCAAAGTCTGCATATCAAGGTGATTTGTCGGTTCGTCCAAAACTAATAGATCAGGCGTTTCCAAAAGCTGCTTGGCAATTGCTAGTCTAGTTCGTTGCCCGCCAGAAAGCGACGAAACTTTTTGGTCGTAAAATGATTCATCAAAGCCAAAACCATGCAAAACTCCACGAATTGTCGCCTCATAGCCATAACCATTCATCTCATTAAAATCATGTTGAATTTGGTCGTACTGACTTAAAAGATTGGTGTATTCTTGGGTCTCATAATCGGTTGAACCCGCGATTTCATTTTCTAGCGAGCGCATCTTTTGTTCGAGCTTAATGACCGCACTAAAACTTTCGAGCATTTCATTATAAACGCTCAATTCTGATGAAAGGCCTGAATTTTGTGCTAAATAAGCTAGCTTCAAACCCTTTTTCATTGAAACAGTTCCTTCATCCGGTTGAGTTTCACCAATTAAAATTTTTAATAAAGTCGACTTTCCAGCTCCATTGCGACCAACCAAGCCCACTCGTGACTTATCTTGAATTTGGATTGAAAAATGCTCAAAAAATGTGACTCCGCTAAATCGGCGCGCGACATCATTTGCTTGTAAAATAATCATGTTTAACTCCATTTACTAAAAATGCCGCTTCTGCAGCGGCATTTATCAATTTCGAATATCGTTATCAATAAAGTACAACAATGTTTGCAATTCGTTCGTTAAATCAACGTTTTGAACGTGCACGTTGCCAGAAACATCAAGCCGCAATGGTGTGAAATTCAAAATTCCCTTCACTCCACTATCTTCTAAGCGTGCTGCAATTTCTTGTGCTGCTTTAGCAGGGACCGTCAAGATTGCCACATCAATTCGTTGTTCAGCAATTTGTTCTTCTAAGTCATCCATCGAGAAGACCGGCACACCATCTTGAATCGTCCCAATCAATTCAGGATTAACTTCAAACACTGCTGAGATGCGAACGTTTGATGTCTTTTGAAACTTAAAGTTTAAGAGCGCTTGTCCAAGGTGTCCAAGTCCGATCAATGCTGCCGAAGCCAAATTATCTTGGTTCAACTCACCAGCAAAGAAATTCATCAATGCTTTAACATCATATCCATACCCGCGTTTCCCCAACGCTCCAAAGCATGAGAAATCACGACGGATTGTTGCCGCATCAATCTTAACTATTCCGGCTAAATCCACAGAAGAAATTCGGAAAATTTCATCATCCAAAAGTAATTGTAAATATCGATAATAAATTGGTAACCGCTTTGCCGTAGCACGCGGAATTTTTTGCTCTGCCATTGCTAATTTCCACCCTCATTCTACTTATTTTTTGTCTTAAGACAGTCTAACATAAATTGAGAAGTTTGTGAAATATCTGGCATTATTTTTTTAGTTCGTCCTGTAAATCGTTCAACAACATCATTGTTTTCATCGGCGTCATATTGGCTAAATCAGCTTGTCCTAGGCGTTCAACAACTTTTTGAGCACGCTCATCTAAGACTGATTCAGAGAATAAATCAATTTGGCGGTCGATCGGTTCGTGCAACTCTGATTTCACAAACTCAGGGCCTTGGTCAGCTTCAAGCTCGTTTAGAATCTTTGTTGCGCGTTGAATCAATGACTTTGGTAAGCCGGCTAACTTAGCAACATTAATTCCATAAGACTGGTCGGCTGGTCCCGGCAAAACCTTGTGTGAGAAGATCAAATCGCCCTGTTCTTCATGCGCACCAACATGCACGTTAAACAGTTGGCCAAGTTCTTCATCAAGCACGGTCAATTCGTGATAATGAGTTGAGAATAATGTTTTGGCATGCACATTTTCGTGAACGTATTCAATGATCGCCTGTGCCAATGCCATTCCATCGAAAGTTGCAGTTCCACGCCCGAGCTCATCAAACAAAATCAAAGACTGCTTGGTTGCATCTTGTAACGCTGTATTTGCCTCGGCCATTTCAACCATGAATGTTGAATTTCCAGAAATCAAGTCGTCAGCAGCACCAATTCGTGTGAAAATCTGATCAAAAATTGGTAACGTTGCTTTTTCAGCTGGCACGAAAGATCCAATTTGTGCTAATACGACGGTCAAAGCTAGCTGACGCATGTACGTTGATTTACCGGACATATTGGGGCCTGTGATTAACATAATCGTTTGGTCTGCATCCATCACGACATCATTTGCGACGTACTCTTGATGACCTAAAACTTTTTCCACAACTGGATGACGCCCGTTTTTAATTTCAAGTCGTTGTTCCTTGGTCAACGTTGGACGAATAAAATCGTACTTCTCAGCCACGGTTGCTAAAGCCAGTAACACATCTAGTTCTGAAAGACTTTTTGCCAAATTTTGCAGACGCGTAATGTTCGTCTTAATTTGGTCGCGGACTTGGGTAAATAGCTCATATTCTAAGGCGCTCGACTTCTCTTCTGCCTCCAAGATTTGTTGCTCACGTTCCTTTAACTCTGGCGTGACAAAACGTTCGGCATTCACCAACGTTTGCTTGCGCGTATAACGTTCTGGATCCAGCTTTGGAATATTGGCTTTAGTTACTTCGATGTAATAGCCAAAGACCCTATTAAAGCCAATCTTGAGCGTGCTAATTCCAGTTGCAGTTCGCTCACTCGCTTCCATTTCTGCCAGCCACTGTTTCCCATTTTTCATCACATCCCGATAATCATCCAGTTGGGAATTGTAGCCATTCTTGATCACTCCACCGTCAGTTATTGAAATTGGTGGCTCCTCAGAAATCGCCGTCGAAATCAAGTTTTCCAAATCAGCGACTGGATCAATCCGACTGATTAATTCGCCCATAATGGCTGGATCAAGATCTTCTAATAAAGCAATAATTTCTGGAATCTGGCGTAACGAATTGCGAATTTGCAGCAAATCACGCCCATTCGCTGTTCCATATGCAATGCGCCCGACTAACCGTTCCAAATCATAAACGCTCTTTAAAGTTTCTTGCAAATCATTGTGCGTCAAAAATTGCTTGGTAAATTGATCAATTTTGTCATAACGCGCTTCGATCATCGTTTGATCTAGCAAAGGTTGCTCCAGCCATTGTTTTAGCAAGCGACCACCCATTGCAGTTTTAGTTTCGTCCAACAACCACAGTAAAGTTCCCCCGCGTTGTTCAGTACGAAGGTTAGTTGTTAACTCGAGATTGGCCCGCGAATTTCTATCCAACTTTAAAAATTGAGCAACTTCATAGCTTTTTGCCACTTGCAAGTGGTCTAATGAACGCTTTTGAGTCGCAAAAAGATACGAAAGCAAAACGTTGGCAGACTGCAATTCGTTTTCTGTGAGATCATGCACTAGATAAGAAATTTCAGCGCTGACATTTTCTTCATTTTGCTGAGAAATCATAATGCCCATGCTAGTCAAGTTCGCTGTCAAATCTGCTGGTAACAATGCTTTAGTCACCACTTCTTTGGCTTCTAGTCGCACAATTTCATTTAGCACCGCTGTCGTTGCTACCAGCTGAGTTGCATAGACTTCACCCGTTGAAAGGTCTGCATATGCCAAGCCAAACTCTTGGGGGCCATCAGCAGTAACACTCACTAAATAGTTATTTTCTTTTGCAGCATCTGCCCCTGTTTGCATGCGTGTTCCAGGCGTAATCAGCTGCACAACTTCACGCTTCACCATTCCTTCAGCAGTTGCAGGATCTTCCATTTGCTCAACAACTGCCACCTTATAGCCTTTATCAACCAAAATATCGATATAATTTTGTGCCGCATGATGAGGGACACCTGCCATTGGAATCGGCACTTCAGAATTTTTATTACGCTGCGTCAGTGTGAGTTCTAACAGTTGTGAACCCAAGATCGCGTCATCATTAAACAGCTCATAAAAATCACCCAAACGATAAAACAAAAAAGCATCTGGGTATTGCGCCTTAATCTGATTATATTGTTGCATCATCGGTGTTTCTTTTGCTTTAGCCATCATGCGCCCCTTCTGCTTAATTATTAATCCTTAGTTTTGTCTGCAAACAAATCCGCTAATCCAGCCATTGGCGTATTCTTTGCAACTGGCTCGTCAGCTTGCTTTTCAATAAAATCTTCTTCCGCGATGACTTCCCAACCATCTCCAGTTGGCATCTCAGCATCTGCTTCCCCTTCAGCCAAAACTTGGAGCGGAACTTGTAAGAATACGTACTCCAATACCACTTGATCAAAGTCAACAAAATCATCAGCAACCAAAATCACAGAATCCTCAATCTCATATCGATCTACGTGGTCGGCTTCCTTGATATAAACTTCATCGATGTCAAAATCCAATGGTAACTCAACCGGTTGCGCCGAACGTGTTGAAGGAGTCACTAACTTTCCTGTCACGTGAGCATGGATGATAATGTCTTCGTGATCTGCTTGGGCAAATCCGGTCACGTGCATTGGTTCAGCTGACAAAACAACATCCCCAAAATTCTCAAGCAATCCCGCTTCGAGATTTAACGTTTCTTCAAACTTCAATGCTTCATTTTTATACTTTAATAGCTCACTAAAATTCCACTTCATTTTCTTTCTCCTCAAATTTGATACGGAATGCGTCCAGTATCTTGGCTCTGCGTCTTGAATCGATCATCTTCAATTAATTCGTACAGTCGACCAGCTCGATAATCCAAATTTAAAATTCCTGTCAACATATCTTTATCAATTTTATTTATCACAGGGATTTCAATCTGCTGGCGTTGCTTCTTTAAATGTTGCCTGCCGTTTTCGTTTACTGCCAAAACTCGCAGATAGGGTTGTTGCATTGCGGTATGCATTTCAGATGTAGAGATGTTTAAAATTGTATATAACAAATTGCGTTGTAGACGACTATAAGTGTAGCGCTTTGATTTAAATAATTGGGCAAATTCTTCCCAGGTCAGATCAATTTCGTTAGCAGTTGTTTCAATTGTTGTATGCAAACGATTTGCTAAACCATCATCCAATTGATAAATTTGGATCAATTCATTTAGCGGCGTCGTTAAAACTTTATATTTTAACAAATTGAAAAATTTTGATTGATACTCTGAAACTTGCTTACCTTGTGCAATCATTTGTGCCGTTGCTTGAGGAACAAACTCATCTGTTTGACCTGAAGCTTGTTGCAATGCCTGTCGAATCGCCGTCGCACTAGCAATCGTTCCATTTTGCAACTCTGCATCATGATAATTTGCTTGTTGGCGCTGAATTGAGTAAAGTTTAATCTGCTGGCCCAGCCCTAATTCAAGCAAAGCCAACGCATAACTCAACCCTAAGATGTCATTTGGCTCATGAAGATCAAGTCCAGTTTGTTCTTGAATAATTTGATTAAAAGTCGTTGCATAAGTTTGATTGTAGGTATGAAACGCCGTGTTTTCTGCCGTGGCCTGTTGCGCAATTTTAGCCAGCGCCATGAAATCCCATTCAGCATGTTCAGCACCAAATGCAATAGCATCAACTCCAGCTTCACTTAATATCTTGACTGCTCCCTGCGCAAAAATATGCCCAGGTTGAACTGCGAATGCAAAAGGGAGTTCTAAAACGAGATCAACTCCGCTTTCTAATGCTGCTTTAGCACGACGCCATTTATCAAAAATAGCTGGTTCCCCTCGTTGCACAAAGTTTCCACTCATCACAGCAATTGCCGTCTTGGCTCCACTCAGTTTCTTAGCCTGTTCAAGATGGTACAAATGACCATTGTGGAACGGATTATATTCAGTTATCAATCCCACTGTCGTCATTTAGCGCTCCTCATATTTCTGATAAGCTTGCTTCTTCGCCTCAAAGAACCAGCGTGGTGTCTCATCGTCGACCTCTGTTTGCCGACCAAAATCACCCGTCACATTCACGTCCACAAATCCGGCTTCCTCTAATAGCTTAAAATAAGTTGGCAATTCATACGTGCGTTCTGTATGCACCTCAGTGACCTGTTGATAGCCATCAATTTCTGCGTTATAAACAAAGAAAATTAATTCGTGCTCGACTGTATGCTTGGCCCCCTCAACTCCATATGAACTCCACATAAAGGCCGTATCATCATCGTGAAAATTATACATATACCCTGGATAATAAACGTCCGTCTGATAAGGTGAAATCACGTCAAACAAAAACTGCCCGCCAGGTTCTAGATGGTCCGCCACTTGCTTGAAAGCCTGTAGAGTCTCATTCTCGTTTGCCAAATAATTAAATGAATCAGCAAACGACGTAATCGTCGCAAACTTGGTTGGCAAATCAGACCATTCGCGCATATCTCCTTGGATCAAAGGCAAATCTACCTTCGCGTCTTGCGCGTGTTGCATTGCCAAAGCCAGCATTTCTTCTGACAAATCAAAAATCGTCGTATCGTAGCCAGCCTGAATCAATTGAATCGCTAAACGTCCAGATCCACCAGCAAGTTCTAATACCTTACCAGAATGATTTTCAATTTTACCTGTTGCATATTCAAACCAATCCGCATAAGCTTCCTCATCAAAAAGCTCATCATACAACTTCGCAAACGTTTTGTAATTAGCCATTAAAAGTCTTCCTTCACCAGCCATTGTTCAATATCAATGTCTTGCCCTTGAGCGCCCCAAAGCTTTTCCAAACCATAAAAGCTCCGGATTTCTTTTTTAAAGACGTGCACAATCAAATCACCAAAGTTCATCAGCACCCATTCACCCTCATTACGGCCTTCGTGCTTGAACAAGGGATAACCTGCTTCGGCCATCTTGTCTTCAATTTCGTCCACAATTGCCAACACTTGGCGATTAGTTGGTGCATCCAATATCAAGAAGGCATCCGCTACTAACGAAACTTCATGAATATCAATTGCCACTAAATCTTCTGCGCGCTTTGTATCAGCTGCTTTTACTGCAACTTCCAACATATTTTCTAAAGTCATTATTTTCTCCATTTTAATTTTAGTGAGTCGCCCATGCATTATATGTCAATAACGACAAAGGGTAGACTGGAACGCGTTTTTTCACGAGATATTCAAGAGTATGTCCTGCCTGCCAACCAACGCTCGCAGCAAGATCAGTTAATGCTAATGCTCGAACTTCCTCAACTCCTGGAAAATCACGCCCTACTTCGACGTAATCGGCCATATAAATAATTTGCGCAAGTGAAGTCATCACGACAGCACCAGTTGTGTGTTGGCGAATCGCATCCAAGATTTGCTGGTCAGAAATACCAAGCTCGTCTTGCACCATTTCGGCTCCGACAATGCCATGCCAAACGTTATTGCCCCAATTTAGTAAATCCAGATCAAGTGCTTTTGCCTTAATCACTGCAATAAAGTCTGCGTCTGAACGTTCCTTGGCATAATCATGAGTCAATGCTGCGACTGAAGCTGCCTCGAGATCAACGTTCCATTTACTTGCTAGTTGCAGTGCCATCGCTTCAACCCGCAAAACGTGTTCAAACCGGTAATCAGACATTGCTGCCTTGATCTGTTCAAGTAATTCATTGCGCGAACCGGCATAATACCGCCCCGTATATTTAATTTCATCTGTCATTTAAATATAATCCATTTTCTACAATATAGGCAGCCACAAGATCTGGCACGAGATACCGCACAGTCTGCTGCTTTGCAATCCGCTTGCGAATATCCGTTGAACTAATGTCAAGATTTGGCACAGTGATAAATTCAACTGGATACGGCGAAACCTGCTGTTCTTGCTTCGGACGATTCACACCAACGAAATGCACCATTTTGACAAGATCATCAATCCGGTACCACGTTGATAAATACGCAACCTCATCGCCACCAATAATGAAATAATAATCATAATTGGGGTGTTCAATCCGCAATTGCAACATAGTATTGTACGAATAACTCGTCCCGCCACGCTGAACTTCTAGCAACTCAACTCCAAAGCGACTATTTCCATGAATCGCTGCTTTAACCATCTTTGCACGATCCCATGCGTCAATAGCAGCTTTCGGGTCAACGTGTGGTGGCTTGGCATTGGGCATGAAATAAACCTTATCTAGGCCTAATTGATTGGCGACTTGTTCAGCAATAATTAGATGGCCTAAATGAGGAGGATTGAATGTTCCACCTAAGATCCCAATTTTTTTGCGTTCTTCGGAATATTTACTTTCCGTTTGAAATTGGACCTTAATTTTTTCTTCTGTTACGTTGATCGTCTCAATCATGCCGTTACCTCACCACGCTAATTTAAATCTTTTGGACTGCCTCTGAATAATGACGGTTTTCTTTGTGATTAGCTTGATCAAACAAAACCAACGTGTGCCCAATTGTTTGAACGACTTGAATCGTGGTATTTGATTCGATATAAGCCTTAACTTCTTCAGGTGAAGTATCAGAATTATTTAAAATATTGACCTTAAATAATTCGCGCTTTTCCATTGCCTCACCCAATTGATCCAACCAATTTTCTGTCAACCCTTGCTTACCAACGCTAAATAGAGGCCGCATGTCATGTGCTGCTGCTCGTAAATAACGCTTTTGCTTTCCACGTAATTCAATCATTTTAAATCATCGCCTTTCGAGTTAGCACTGAGACACCCTTTGGCGCCCATGCTGCTACTACAATATTTGCTGGAACTGTGATCCAACCCAACCCATCAATCACGACATCTGTCTTTTCGGTCGTCTTAAATTCATATCGACGCAATGGTGGCAACAATTCCAAGTTTTCAGACGTTGGTGGTGTCAATAATTCGCCTGCATGCTTCTCATAAAAATTATCTGCATTTTCTAGTTTCGTGCGGTGTAATGGCAAATTATTTTCAAAATAAGCTGTCATCCCCGTCTTATGCCCTTGAAGGTAATCGAACCGCGCTAGAGCACCCAAAAAGAGCGTCTGACTTGGATTTAATTGGTACGTGACTGGCTTAATTTCCTTTTGCGGTGAAACGTACTTCAAATCCTTTGGTGCCAAGTAATGCGCCATTTGATCTGCATGAATAATTCCAGGCGTATCAATGATTTGCGAATCATCATCCAATGGAATCTCAATCCGATCCAACGTCGTCCCTGGGAAGCGTGAAGTTGTAATCACATCTTTTTGGTCACCAGTCACATACTTAATTATCTGGTTAATCAACGTTGACTTACCAACATTTGTAACTCCCACAACATAGACAGACCGATTTCCACGATGCTTTTCAATCAAGTCCAACAGCGCAGGAATATCATCGCCATTTTTACCAGAAGTCAAAGCAACTTCAATTGGACGCAATCCAGCAATATTGGCCTGTTGACGCATCCAATCACGAACCTTGGCCCGATTCAATGAATGAGGCAAAACATCCACCTTATTTCCAACTAGCAAGATTGGGTTTGAACCAACAAAGCGGTGCAACCCAGGAATCAACGACCCGCTAAAGTCAAAGACATCCATCACATACACAACCAACGAATCAGTCTCTGAAATTTGGTCTAGCAAGCGCCGGAAATCGTCATCCGTCAAATCAACTGGTTGAATTTCATTGTAATGGCGCAGTCTAAAACAACGTTGGCAAAGCACTTCGTCATTATCAAAGCCCTTTAACAAAGCCGACATTGGAGTATAGCCTAGCTCACCTTTTTTTGTCGTTTGAATTAACGCCCCACATCCGATACAGCGCAAACCATCTGCCAAGTACTCTTGGACTTCAGTTTCAGTTATCAATTGATTCCCTCCAAATTAATTCTGGGTGTTGTTTCAGCATATTCTTTTTAACGCCTTTTTCAAAAAAGCGGTTTATTTTTGTATTCCACTGGTCCGTCTCAATCAACGGCTTAACCAATACACTGCGAGTGCCGAAATTATTGGCCGCCCAAATATCGGTCAACAGTTGATCGCCAACCATCACTACATCTTCTTTAGTGAGGCCAAGCTTGGTCGTGGCCTCGGCTAACCCGTTTGTCAATGGCTTCAAGGCGCGCGAAACAAATGGTAACTTAAGAGGTAAAGCGACTCGTGCAATGCGTTCTGCAGAGTTATTTGAAACGATTACCACTGGAATTTTAGCAGCGTCCATCTCTTCTAGCCAAGCATGCAGCTGTTCTGTTCCATCAGGATTGTTCCAGGCGATTAGTGTATTATCAAGATCAGTCAAAACGGCCTTGACTCCTTGTGCTTCAAGTTGTGCCGGAATTAATTGATAGATGGCATTAACCATCCATGTCGGCGTATAATTTTCTGTCATGCGGGTGCTCCGAGCTTTCTTTCAGATTAGTCTATTAAACATAATTATACTCTAGATTGCTCTTACTATAAAGCAAGGACAATATTTTAACGAAACATCTTGGTCAATCAAAAAAGTATCTTAGTCATTTTCATCTGAACTGACCAAGATACTCAACAAGTTATGCTTTTTAAAATGTTTTTAACTCAACTTTACCGCAAACGCTTGATACGGTTGCAAGGTTTGCTTTTCCAAATTACTTGGTGCATTCCCGTTATCAATCCACAACTCTGCAATTTCACCAGCATATGCAAATTCATTAGTTTGATCAGAAAAATTCGCTACCACTAAAATCTTCTCGCCGTTATAACTTCGCGTATATGCAAAAACATCATCGGCTGTCGCTAC
>JAITPD010000063.1 GCA_031289615.1 Lactobacillaceae bacterium
ATCATTGACGTTGACTTAAACAATTATAGATTAGCCATTTGGCTAATCAAAAACAAAAATGGAACCAATGAATAACAAACAAATGTTATTCATCAGTCCCAAATATTATAGAACCTAAATGTTGATATGACGGGGTTTTCTTTTAATTTATATTGAAATGTACAAAAACCATAGACTTTTTAGCATTTAATAGCAATTATTAGCCGTATTTTGCTGCAATGTTATACTTAAATAGACAGATTAAACGAATAGGAGAATTTCAACATGGCACATGAACATAATCACGAACAATCAGATGAAAACACTGAGATTCACCAGGCAATGGATCACCAGCATATGAATCACGAACATATGGAACACGAGATGACTGGGATGGACATGAACGAACGCGATATGCCAGCAATGGACCACGATATGGCTAATATGCAAATGCCCGAGATGGATCACTCAAGCCACTCAATGCACATGAACCACGGCGACATGGACATGATGGAGCACGGTGGACATATGATGCATATGGGAAATATGCGCCAAAAGCTTGTAGTTGCTTTGATTTTGACCGTGCCAATTATTTTAATGTCACCCATGATGGGGCTCGATACGCCGTTTATGCTGAGCGACATTCCCTTTCAACCATGGCTCGTGATGACCTTTGGAGCGATTATCCTGCTGTACGGTGGATCGCCATTTTACCAAGGCGCTTGGGGCGAATTGCAAGCTAAGAAGCCAGCCATGATGACTTTGATTGCTATGGGAATTACGGTTGCTTTTGGCTATAGCCTTTACGGGACAATCTATAACGCCATGCATCCCCACGCCATGATCATGAGTTTCATGTGGGAGCTGGCGACGTTGATCGATATTATGCTGGTTGGGCACATCATTGAAATGCAAGCGATTATGCGCGCTGGTTCTGCAGTGGACGCCTTGACTGAACTAATACCCGATGTTGCACATATGCAAATGGCGACGATGGTGCACGATGTTCCGGTCGGTTCGTTGAAGGAGCATGATCAAGTTTTGGTAAAAGAAAATGAACGAATTCCTTTGGATGGTACAATTTTGGAAGGTTCGCCAGCATTGGATGAATCGCTATTAACGGGTGAAGCAGTTCTAGTTCAAAAGAAGCCCGGCGATGATGTAGTTGGTGGATCGTTGAATGGAAATTCGGCGTTTACGATGACGGTGGCTAAAACTGCGAGCGAAGGATTTGTTTCGCAAGTCAAGCAGATGGTGACTAAGGCGCAAAGTAATAAGTCCGCAGTTGAGACTAAGGCTGATCGTGTGGCTGGCTGGTTGTTTTACGCGGCGATTTCGATTGCCCTTGTGGCTTTGATTGTTTGGTCTGCTTTAAAAGGCGTTGGCTATGCGATGCCGATTGTGATTACAGTTTTGATTATTGCTTGTCCGCATGCATTGGGTCTCGCCGTTCCACTCGTAATTGCGCGATTGACAGGTATTTCTGCTAAGAATGGTCTTTTGATTCAAAATCGAACGGCGCTTGAACATATTAACAAAATTAAATATGCAGTACTTGATAAGACTGGAACCTTGACTGAAGGAGTCTTTAAGGTGCAACAAGTGCTTACAACGGATGGCTTTGATGAAAGTGAAGCGGTGGGAATCATGGCGGCGCTTGAAACTGGTAGTTCGCATCCGTTAGCTAGTGGTGTGTTAAAATATGTTGCAGAAAAGCAGATTGAAGTTCCAACGGCCGAACAAATCACTGGAATTCCTGGTGCAGGGGTCTCTGGTGTGGTGAACGGGATTAAGTATTCATTGCTCAGTCGGGCTGCAGTTAACGATATGCATCTGACAGAGATTGTTAAAATCAAGGGGTACACGATGAGCTACTTGGTTAAAAATGATACAGAAGTCTTGGCAGCCATTGCGCAAGGTGATCAAATTAAGCCAGAAGCGCATGATTTGGTTAAATACTTGCAAAGCGAAAACATTGTGACGATTATGGCGACTGGTGATAATGATAGTGTGGCACATGAGGTGGGGCAAAAGCTTGGGATTGATGTGATTACTGCTGATTTAAAGCCGGCTGATAAGCTAAATATGATGCACGAATACAAAAAGAATGGTGGCGTGATGTTCATTGGCGATGGTGTCAATGATGGTCCGTCACTAGCTGCGGCTGATCTCTCGATTGCGATCGGCTCTGGAACGGATGTCGCTGTGAGCGTGGCGGATGTTGTGTTGATGCGTTCAAACCCAATTGACGTCATTGCGTTGCTGAAAATTGCGCGTCGTTCAAATGCTAAGATTACGCAGAATCTTTGGTGGGGAGCTGGCTACAATGTGATTGCATTACCACTGGCTGCTGGAATTCTGATTCCATTTGGCTTTACGTTGAGTCCAATGGTTGGAGCAATTGTGATGTCACTATCAACGGTGATTGTGGCGATTAACGCGATGTTGCTACGATTAAAAAATTAATTTTAAGTGCTAGTGTCAACTCGAAATGAGAGTGGCGCTGGCATTTTTAATTACGGGTAACGCGGATTGCTAGTTATGTAATATTGTTCTAGGGTTGATCAGCTTCGCTAAAGATTCTTTACGTTTCGGATGGCCCTGCACGAGTCACGACGAATGGCAAAATAATTTACCATTTTCACGGCGCTAAAGCCCGCGTGAAAAAGTTCGCCTAGATTCGGCAAGGGCTGGTTATCCGACGACAGAATCGCTACGCTGATCAATCAAATAGAAAATTACCAAGATGTTCAGAAAAATATTGGACTTTACTTTAGCGAAGCCAGTCAAACAAAGCCCAATATTACACAACTAGCACAACGCGTTACTGTTTAGTAACAGGTTCTTTGCAACGTTAGGTAAGTTAACGTTATGCATAAAAAATTCAAAAACGTATGCTATTCTATGGTTAATTTAAATACATTTGGAGGGTCCCATCGTGGATTATAATCAACGTGCATTAGAGGTACATCAAGCGTACCCAGGAAAGTTCGTGGTAAACAGTACAGTGAAATGTGAAAATGCGGATGATTTAGCAACCGTTTATTCGCCAGGAGTCGCACAACCATGTCGAGAAATTTTGAAGAATCCCGCTGACGTTAACAAATACACAAGTCGCGCGCATACCGTTGCGGTGATTTCAGATGGTTCAGCCGTTTTGGGACTTGGGAATATTGGTGCATCAGCTAGTTTGCCAGTAATGGAAGGAAAGGCGATTCTCTTTAAGACGTTTGGAAACGTTGACGCGGTGCCTTTAGCATTGGACACGCAAGATGTTGACGAATTGGCGCAAACGATTATTAATTTGGCTCCAGCTTTTGGTGGAATTAATTTAGAAGACATTGCTTCACCAAAATGTTTTGAGTTAGAAGAACGCCTTGATGAAAAATTGGATATTCCTGTTTTCCACGATGATCAACATGGAACGGCAATCGTTGTGGCTGCCGGACTCACGAACGCGTTGAAGGTTGTTGGTAAAGAATTTTCTGATATTAAAGTCGTCTTGAACGGTCCGGGAGCTGCTGGCACGGCGATTATTAAGATGCTCCAAGCGCTTGGCGTGACAAATATTATTGCAGTTGACGAATTTGGAATTCTATTTCCAGGGCGTGACAATCTAGTAGCGCAAAAAGTTGATCTGGCGCAAACGACGAATGCACAACAGTTGCAGGGGGATTTGGCACTTGCTGTCCAAGATGCAGACGTGTTCATTGGCGTTTCGATTAAGAATGTTTTGACACCAGCAATGATTAAAAGCATGGCGGCTCAACCAATTGTTTTTGCCATGGCGAATCCTGAGCCTGAAATAGCTTATGATTTGGCGATGACAAGTGGAGTGGCAGTGATGGCGACTGGACGTTCAGATTATCCAAATCAAGTTAATAACGTGCTTGCATTTCCTGGAATATTTAAGGGTGCCTTGTCAGTGCAAGCGACTTCTATCACTACAGCGATGAAGTTAGCAGCCATTCGTGCAATTGCAGAGACAATTCCAGCAGAACAAGTTGATGCAAAAAATATTATTCCTTCAGCGTTTGACGAAAATGTTGCTGATAATGTTGCGCATGCAGTTGCCAAAGCCTGGCTAAATGGAGAAAATTAAATGACGACTGAATATCGAACAGAACGGGATTCTATGGGCGAAATCCAAGTTCCTAGCACAGCTAAGTGGGGTGCTCAAACTGAGCGAAGCCGACAAAATTTTAAAATTGGTAGTCAAAAGATGCCACTTGAATTAATTCATGCAATTGCTGCAATCAAGCAGGCGGCAGCAAAGGCGAATCAAGAAATTGGCAAGCTATCTGAGGACCGCGCCACGTCAATTCAAAATGCTGCAGCGGCAATTGTGCGTGGAGAACACGATGATCAATTTCCGTTGGTGATCTGGCAAACTGGTTCTGGAACGCAAACCAACATGAACGTCAATGAAGTGATTGCGAACTTAACTCCGGATTCAGTTGCAGTTCATCCTAATGATCACGTGAACATGAGTCAGAGTTCAAATGACGTTTTCCCAAGTGCGATTCATGTAGCTGGGACATTGGTGATTGAACAGCAGTTGTTACCTGTGATGAAAAAAGTCATCACAACGTTACACCATCTAGAAGAGCAAAATTTTGATTGTATTAAAATTGGGCGAACGCATTTACAAGATGCTACTCCAGTCCGGTTTAGCCAGGAAATCTCGGGTTGGCGCAGCGGGATTGAACACTCTTATCATCAACTAGAACTTGGTCTGACCGAGCTAAAACAATTACCATTGGGCGGAACAGCTGTTGGAACAGGCCTGAATGCTTCCCCAGCGTATACTAAGGCTGTGTTGGTAGCGTTAAGTGAAATTACGGACACATCATTTATTTCTGATGCGAACACGTTTCATGGTCTAGCCAATAAGGATGCGTTGGTGTTTGTGCATGGTGCGCTCAAGGGTTTGGCGGGTAATGCAATGAAGATGGCTAATGATATTCGCTGGATGGCGTCGGGACCACGTTCTGGCTTGGGTGAAATCACAATTCCGGCCAATGAACCCGGTAGCTCGATCATGCCTGGAAAAGTCAATCCGACGCAATGTGAGGCGCTGACAATGGTGGCGGCTCAAGTCATGGGCAACGATTCGACTATTGGGTTTGCGGCTAGTCAGGGTAATTTTGAGCTAAATGTTTTCTTGCCAGTCTTGGGATATAATTTTTTGCAGTCGATTCAATTGCTGAGCGAGGCTTTGGTTTCATTTGAAGAAAATTGTCTACAAGGTTTGCAGGCCAATGAAGCACGTATGCAAGAATTGGTTGACCAGTCATTGATGTTGGTGACAGCTTTGAATCAACATATTGGGTACGATAACGGTGCAAAGATTGCTAAGACAGCCTTTGCGCAAAACATCACGCTCATGGAGGCTGCGATTGATTCTGGTTTGGTGACGGATGAACAATATGATGAATGGGTTCGACCAGTTGCGATGGTTGATAATTAATAGATTTAGAAAGAAGAAAATATTATGGCAGAAGTAGAAAGCTTTCAATTAGATCACACAAAGGTTAAGGCACCATATGTTCGCCGTATCGCTGAGGAAGTTGGTCAAAACGGCGATGTTATCACAAATTTTGATATTCGTTTGGTTCAGCCGAATGAAGATGCAATGCCAACAGCAGCTTTGCACACAATCGAGCATCTCCTTGCATCTTTGATTCGCGATCGCATGGATGGAATGATTGATTGTTCACCGTTTGGTTGTCGCACAGGCTTTCACATGATTGTTTGGGGTAAGCATACGACAGAAGAAGTCGCCCCTGTTATCAAATCATCACTTGAGGCAATCGCAGACGTGGTAACTTGGGAGGATGTGCCGGGTACAACCATCGAGAGCTGTGGTAATTACCGCGATCATTCCCTGTTTTCAGCAAAAGAATGGAGCAAAAAAATTCTTACCGAGGGGATTTCAACGGATGCCTTTGTGCGAAAAGTAATATAAAAGGCGCTCCTAGATATAGATTAAATCAATGCTTACGGTTGAACGTGAGCATTTTTATTTATATTCATAAAAAAAGATACCTAAGCACAGAATGCCGGTATCATGAGTAATTTTTAACGTGTGTCTCAGCTAATTTTTGATGAGACATGATTGCGGGAGCAGGATTTGAACCTACGACCTTCGGGTTATGGGCCCGACGAGCTACCAGACTGCTCCATCCCGCGATAATATAAAAGGAGAATGTGGGATTCGAACCCACGCGCCGGTTTCCCGACCTGACGGTTTTCAAGACCGTTCCCTTCAGCCAGACTTGGGTAATTCTCCATAAGTTGTTTAACCAACCTACACAATGATAGATTATTTTGGAGTAAATGTCAAATTTTTCAATCAATAAATGAGCTGGGCAACCAAGACACAATATTTTATATTTTTTAAGATTTATTCATACTTTATGTAAGGTTTAATTAAAGAAAGCCCCTTTGCATTGCCTTTTTGCTATAATCAATTTAAAGATAAAATTCTGCAGAAAGTAAATTTTGCTATGAATTTTTTAGGACAGGGGAAACAAAGATGAAAGTTAATTATTTAGGCTATGCTGGAATTGCATTATTTTTAGCAGTTATCACGGGTCTGATGTTACCAGTGAT
Organism: Lactobacillaceae bacterium; assembly: GCA_031289615.1. Classification (GTDB taxonomy): domain Bacteria; phylum Bacillota; class Bacilli; order Lactobacillales; family Lactobacillaceae; genus Weissella. The sequence goes on from JAITPD010000063.1 coordinate 6,595, forward strand.
GGCGAATAATCCGAATGAAGCGACAATGTTTGAAATTGACTCACCATACGTTAAGATCGGAATCGAGATTGTGCTCGGGCTTTTGACAGTGGGGCTAAGTTTGCTATTATTTCAAAATCGGCATTCAAAAAATCAAGAAGTCGACCACGTAAACCTGGTCATGGTACCACTTGCGCTCCTTCTTTGGTTTGGATTAGTAATTTATTTAGACATCAAGCCTGAAACGCATAATGTGTTGATGACCATTCCAGTTATGCTGCTTGGATTCGGAGCTTTATTAACTGCGGTTAGCTTGGATCAAAAACAAAATGTTGATCAGAGGACCTCTAAGGATAAGAACAGCGATATGAGTCTAGGCTTCATCGCAACCTTGGTAGCCATCTATGCAGTTATTTTTTATGGATTGACGATTAGCGTAATCTCTGGCTTGCTAGTTGCATTGTCAGTTCTTGTGATTGGGGATGTCAACTGGCCAACCAATGTCACACGCTTGCGCCGGAAAATTATCAAGGACAAGTTGCTGAAGTCTGATGTGGTTGTGAAGGATTGGGCGATTTTAAATGAGCTTGGCAACGTAAAAAATATCGTGATTGAAAAGTCAGGAATCTTAACTGAGCCGGTTGCTAAAATTTATTCTGTTAAAAGCGTGGATGAGCGCTACAGTGATAATGATGTGATTGGAATTGCTGCCGGTTTGATGGCGAACTTTGCTAGTCCACTGTCACAAGGCTTTTTGGCATATGCAGAATCGCAAGGGGTCGTGCCTAGCCAAGTTTCTGAGCCAGAGAAGAATTTGCTGGTTGGAATTTCTGGCGTGATTCATCAGGAACGTTTTTCAATTGTTTCAGCCGAAGAAGCTTTGTCGCATTACGATGTTAGTGCTGATTATTTGGCAACATTCGCGCAAATTGGTAACTCAGTTGTTTATATTATCGATAGCTTGCAGGTTGTAGGTGTTTTGAATTATAGTACGCCATGGAGTTACGAAGTGATTGGTTTTGACCGTAGTTTGGCGCGCCGCAAGATTCATACGCAGGTGCTTTCAACGGATAACAATGGATCAATGCAAGACCTCGCTAATCTCTTAAAAACTGCGAATGTCTTGAAATCTGGGTTGAGTCCAGAAGAAAAGCTGGCTGCTCAGCTGGAAATCCTTGATGATGAGCATTCGTTGTTGATTACTAATCAGCAGATTCCAAAAGGGATGCCCAATCGTCCGGTGATTGAGTTGGGAGATAGTTTGCCAAACGCAGATATTCAAATTAAACACCTCAGTCAAGTTGAGCTTCTATTCAAGACTGCAGATCAATTACGGCGCACGAATGGCTGGAAGCTTCGTTGGCAGATGTTCTGGGTTGGCTTGTTATTTATTTTGACGGCCGCACTGGGAGCATTTGCTGGTAAATACATCTTTTTTGCGCCATTGGTTGCTGTGGCGATTCGTCTGGCCCTTTCAACGTGGTTCTCAAGGCAAATTAAGAAGTAAGGTGTTGAATAAATGATGTCGCTTTGGTTGATCAGCTTTGCTAAAGATTCTTTACGTTCGGATTAGCATTATGCAAGTGAAAAATGACCAAGCTCTTTTTGCAACCAACACCATACGTAAGCCAACGTTAAGCTACACGTATTTTCTTATGAATCCGTTCACATCACTTTCATTGACACAATTGCGTAAAACGTCTAAAATTAAAAACGTGTTAATAAGCGCAAAATAAATTATTAGACTACTAAGTTGACTGAAATTAACTTATTAGACAGGAGACAAAGATGAACTTCACTATAGTCATCCTTGCGTCGCTTGTCGCAATCGTAATCGGCTATGTTGCTGGAATGATTCTCACTAAAACTAAGATTGAGAATAACTTAAAGCAAACACGCCAAACTGCAACAGACATCACAAATCAAGCACGGACAGATGCCGAGGCACTTAAAAAGAGTGCTTTGGTAGAGGCTCGTGATGAAAGCCAACAATACCAAGCTAAAATTGAGCATGAACTTCAAGATCGTCGTCAAGAAGTAAAAGTGCAAGAAGAACGTTTGGTAAGTCGTGAATCTGTTTTGGATCGGAAGGACGCTTCTTTGCAAAAACGCGAAGAAAGTATTTCTGAAAAAGAAACTAAAGTCGATCAACAAAAACAAAGTGTGAAGGATAAGCAAGCACGGGCGGACGAATTAGTTGCCGAACGTGAAGCAAAACTTGTTGAGGTGGCCGGAATGGGTCGCGTCGATGCGCAAGAACTAATCCTTGCAGAGACCAAGGATGAATTGGTTTCTGAACGCGCAATGTTGATTAAAGAGAGTGAAGAAACTGCAGCAACTGAAGCTGACAAACGTGCTAAGAACTTGGTTGTTCAAGCAATTCAACGTTCAGCAGCAGACATGGTTGCAGAAACAACGGTATCCGTTGTTGCATTGCCAAATGATGATATGAAGGGCCGCATTATCGGTCGTGAAGGACGTAATATCCGCGCGATTGAAACGGTCACAGGAATTGACTTAATCATTGACGACACTCCTGAAGCAGTTGTGTTGAGCGGATTTGATCCCGTTCGTCGTGAAATTGCTAAGCGAGCTTTGGAGTCATTGATTTCAGACGGTCGAATTCACCCAGCTCGAATTGAAGAGATGGTTGAAAAGGCCCGTAAAGAGATGGATGAGCATATTCGAGAAGTCGGAGAACAAACGGTCTTTGATCTTGGATTGCACAATCTCCATCCTGATTTGGTTAAAACCATTGGTCGGATGAATTATCGGACTAGTTATGGACAAAATGTTTTGGTTCACTCAGTTGAAGTTGCTAAACTAACAGGCATGTTGGCTGCCGAGTTAGGTGAAGATGTTACGCTTGCGAAGCGCGCAGGATTATTACACGATATTGGTAAGGCGATTGATCATGAAGTTGATGGTTCACACGTGGAATTGGGAGTCGAATTGGCAACCAAGTATCACGAACGATCAACTGTGATTAACGCAATTGCTTCCCATCACGGAGATGTTGAGCCAGAATCGATTATTGCGGTTTTGGTGGCAGCAGCGGATTCTATTTCAGCTGCTCGTCCAGGAGCTCGTTCAGAATCTCTTGAAAATTACGTTCAACGATTGCAACAACTTGAAGGCATTGCTAATGGCTTTAATGGAGTTGAAAAGTCGTTTGCCATCCAGGCAGGACGTGAAGTTCGAGTTATGGTTGAACCAGCTGCTCTCTCTGACGTTGAAGCTACGGTTTTGGCACGTGACATTAAAAATCAAATTGAACACGATTTGGATTATCCAGGACACATTAAAGTCACGGTTATTCGCGAATCACGTTCGGTTGAATATGCTAAGTAGTTTATGGATTTAAACACTTAAGTAGATTGATCAATAATCGAAAATGACAAAACAAAACATGAAGTCAAATCATTTAAATGGTTTGGCTTTTTGATTGTCCTTGAATAAGGTATGATATAAGAAGATATTATATTTTAGGGGGAAGAGCCAATGAAGATAGTGATTGCACCTGATTCATTTAAAGGAAGCCTAGACGCGATTGAGGTGGCCGACGCGATCGCACAGGGTGTTAAAATGATTTGGGACCAAGCTGAAATCGTTAAAGTTCCACTAGCCGATGGTGGTGAAGGAACTGTTGTGGCACTTGTCACAGCTGAGGATGCCGAATATGCCCAGCAGAAAGTGGCTGGACCTGATGGAATCGAAGTGACGGCGCAATATGGAATTTCAAATGATGGAACACAGGCTGTCGTTGAAATGGCTGCAGCAAGTGGAATGCAGTATATTGATGAAAATAGCGCAGATCCATTTCAATACAATACCTATGGAACGGGGCAACTAATTCGTTCAATTTTAGATCAAGGAATTAAAGACATCATTATCGGGCTAGGTGGTTCTGCCACTAATGATGCTGGACTTGGAATGGCTGCTGCATTGGGCGCTAAGTTTCTAGATTCTCGCCATGATGAATTAGATCCATTGCCAGTCAACATGCAAGATATTCAGTATGTCGATTTGAGTGGCTTAGAGCCGCGCTTGAGTGATGTTAAGCTAAGGATTGCTGCGGATGTACGAAATACTCTAACTGGAGATAGTGGAGCAACTTTTACATTTGGTCGACAAAAGGGCTTGAAGACTTATAACCAAATGTTGCGAATGGAATTGGGCGTTAAACATTATGCTGAAAAGCTGGTGAATGCAACAGGTAAGGATGAGCGTGAAACTGCTGGAGCTGGAGCGGCAGGAGGACTTGGCTTTGGGCTGTTGAGTCTATTCCCAAGTAGCGAAATTGTTTCTGGTGGTAAATTGGTGATTCAAGCAGTTGGATTTGAAAAAGTGGTTCAAGATGCTAATTTATTGTTTGTCGGTGAAGGTTCGATGGACAGCCAGACTAGTTACGGCAAGAGCCCACTTGTCGCAGCCAGGACTGCCAAACAAGTTAATCCAAATATTACGGTGGTTGGATTGGCCGGACACATTGGTGAAATTGATCGGCTTTACGAAGAGGGAATTGATGCTGTCTTCTCCGTTGTTCCTGGTTTAACAACAAAGGAACAGGCAATGACACACGCAGCCCATATTGTTACAGCAACGGCGCGCGATGTGACTCGTTTGGTTAAAGCAATCATTGAAAGGAACTAAAAATGGAAAAGAAAACAATCATTATCATCAGTAGTGTTGCGGCGGCAGTTGTTATCTTGGGTGGGGGAGCTGCAACTTACTATACGATGACTCAGACTGATGCTGGAAAAGCAAAACGAGTTGCAAAGAATTACGTTGCAAATTTTAAGGTGCAAAAGTTTGACCAAGTGTTAAAAAATGCAGAAGCTAAAACAGTGAAGGCCTATAAGTTAAAGGCTAGCCAACCAGCAGCGGATATGAAAGCTGATTTCAAGTATTTTGATGTGACTAAGATTGATGTTGGTGCGCTTAAGACTAAGAAAAACAGTCTCGGGAATTATACTTTCCAATTTACAGCAACTCTCACAACTCCAATTGGCAAGATCAAGGATCAAACGTATTCAATTCCAGTGAAGATTGTTGATGGTAAGGCTAAGATTCAATATTCTCCAAGTTTAATTTTGCCTGATTTGAAAAAGGGTACTGACGTTTATATCGCAAAAGATGGTGGCGAACGGGGCCAAATTTTAGACCGTAATGGCGAGGTTTTGGCTGGTTCGGTTGAGACTAAGGAACTCCAAATTGTGCCAAAGTATTTCTTAGATGATCAAGGCAATATTGATGAGACAAAGGTCGATGCAATTGCTACCAAGTATAATGCTAGCGCCGACGATATTAAGAAGGGGATTGAAGATTATAAGGATCATCCTGATTGGGGTTATCCAGTTAAGACGCTGGGAGCTGACGATTATCAAGGCGATGACGATGGTGATGGTGCGACAGTTGTTGCTAATTATCAACGCAATTATCCACTTGGGGCGGCTGCGGCTCAATTGATTGGCTACACAGGAGCTGTGACTAAAGAAGATATTGATAAGGATCCACTTCTAGGCAGCAATGACATTATTGGGCGAGATGGTCTGGAGTTGACGCTTGATTCGAAGCTCCGTGGTAAGGAAGCCATCAAGTATCAAATTATTGATAAAAACGGTACCGTTATCAAAAACCTGGTCGAACAAAAGTTTGTGAAGGGCCAAGATATTAAGCTAACAATTGATGCAAACGTGCAAAAAAATGCGTATGAAGGATTCAACAATGTGCCGGGATCAGGAGTAATTGAGACTCCGGGAACGGGTGAGTTGCTAGCATTGGTATCATCACCTTCATATGATCCAAATACGTTATCAGAGAACTATAACTCAATTTCAAGTAACCCAGATGCGCCATTTATCGCGCGCTATGCGAAAGGATATGCACCTGCTTCAACATTTAAGCAGGTCACAGCTGCGATTGGCTTGGACAACGGAACTCTTAATCCAAGTGAAGCGTTGACGATTGAAGGCAAAAAGTGGGCCGAATACAGTGTGACGCGGGTTAACTCAGATACGAGCGTCAATTTACAAACGGCGCTTTGGCATTCTGACAACATTTATTTTGCCAAGCAAGCGCTAAAGATCGGGCGCGAAACATTCCAAGATGCATTGTTGAAGAAGTTTACTTTTGGCAAGGATTACGATTTGCCAATTGCGATGAAAGCTCCGTCGTTTAGTAATGACGGCAAGCTGGATAGTGATAAACAGCTAGCAGACACAGCGTACGGTCAGGGCCAAATGTCGGTGAACCCGATTGAAATGGTAACGATGTACAATTTCTTAGACAATGATGGAACGATTGTGATGCCAAAGTTGTTGCTAGACGCGAAGACTACTAAGATTGAGAATGCGGTCAAGCCTGAAAACGCTAAGATTATCTTGGATGATGAAGTTGGTGTCGTTGAGAATTCTGATGGTTACGCGCACAATTTGTATAACGCAAATTATAAGATTGGTGCCAAAACTGGAACGGCCGAAGTCGGGAATGGGAATCAAAATTCGTTAGTTTCGGTGCATGATATTCAAAACAAGAAGTTTAGTGCTTTGTTCATTGTTGAAAATTCAGTAGTGGATGGGAATGATCATAATCCATTGGCTGATCACGTGTCAAAGCAAGTAGTGGATTACTTGGAAAATAATTAACGCACTGTACTTTGTTGTTCAGCTTCGCAATAGATTCTTTACGTTCGGATGGCCCTACACGAATCTGAATGAAAGGCGAAATAATTCGCCAATTCCACTAACTGTTAGGTCCTGATGTTAGTATCATGGTTCATCCAGATTCGGCAGGGACTGGTCATCCGACGACAGAATCGCTTCGCAGATCAAGCAAAGTGCGTAACCCCTTGTCATTTTAGTAAAAGCGTGGTGGATTGAGATGATGATAGTAGGTGGAAACGCGAGGTTGCGGCACCAATTCGACTAAATTTCGGCCTGCCGAAATTAAAAGTTGAATGGGACCGTGTCGCCACTTACTATCTTTATCGAAAAGTCACCACGCAAGTGAAAAATGACCAAGGTGTTTCGTGGCCATAGTAAGGCGTTTCCAACAGAGTATGTAAAAACGGTTTTGCTAAAAGAGTCGTGGACAAATAGTGTTCGCGCCTTTTTTGCTATTTGCTTAAATTATTGGCCCGAAGCAACCAAACTTTGGAACAAGCTTCTTTTAAGGTGCATAATGTTAAATAATTAATAGAATGTTATGGACGTAACAGTAGAATGAGACGCAACAATAGAAGAAAGTAGTGGGGATTAAAAATGAAAATTCAAAAAAGTTTAGCAAATATCATGATTGTTACAGCATTAGCAGGAAGTTTTGTCACAGTCGCAAACGTCATTACGCCAACAATGCAGGTTGTCTCAGCTGATAGTTCAACCACCAAGGCACTTTCAAAGGCATATGTAGTCTATGGGGCGGGTTCGTCAAATCAATCACAAATTGCCTCAACGTTAGGGGTCACGGACACGTATACGAAATTGACGACAACTGGAGCGGATGCCAGTTATATTGGGCTCAGCGGAATTGCAGATAGCGCAATGATTAGTTCGGTTGCATTGGCACCAGCAGAACCTGGAACGGGAACATTGGTCAACATCAAGGATTTTAATGGTGCAAATAACATCACAAAGATTACCTCGCAACAATATGCGATGGCAGCCACGATGGCGGGAGTGCAAGATGTCATTATCACGGTGACGGCAAACCAACCTGTCTCAGGGGAAGCAGCATTGGCAGGGGTCTATAAAGCCTTAGATGCTGACGGGATTCAAGTTGATTCGCAAAATACGCAAGCCGCCAACTCTGTCATGGATGCCACTTCTGGCGCAATTGATGCAAACAAGGATGACTCAAGTTATGCTGGAAAATTGACTTCAGCAGTAACAACCACGTCTGGTCAAATTGCAGAGAAGAAGCAAGGCGGTCAAAATATTACAATTAACGTGATTATTAATCAACTAAATATTAACTTGGAAAAGCAAGGCATTGATGACCAAACGACGACTGCGCAAACACAAAAGATTGCAACGGCCTTGAAGGATGTGAGTGATGCACCGATTTCAAGTTCTGCGGCATATGTTAAAAATGCTAAAAATTTGGGGAATAAGTTAAAAAATTCAGTTGGCGATATTATGGCGAAGGCTGAAAATTTTGCCAATTCAGCGGATGCTAAGAAGGCAGCTAATTGGTTTATGGAAAACATTTGGAACCCAGTTGTCAATTGGGTGAAGGGAATTATTGGATAGAGCATGGAGGAACGGTTTTGCTGAAAGCGAAATATTTTTAACGAGCTAAGTCCGTGTAACTATTTCAAACTTCAAACTTAACGTAAAAAATACCGTTGTATCAGGCCAGACTTGATACAACGGTATTTTTTCACATAATACTATGGAGCCGAGGGGAGTTGAACCCCTGTCCTAACATCTCGGCACTAACACATCTACGTTCATAGTCGATTGTTTTGAGTTTCGCATTATGCACGCCAATCAACAAGGCGATCATTTCTGCTAATCTGATTATCCTCTTCGCAACCACTTCAGATGGGAGGGTTACGCGCAGGTCACAATCTGATGACTAGTCGACGCTTGTGACTACAGCTACAACTAGTTAGGCACGCTGGTTTTTAAGCAGCGAAAGCCATATTGTTTGAATTTTTTGCAGTTAATTCGTCTGAGTGGATTATAGGGCCACAACCCCTAAACGCAGTGCTAGCTCGAACAATATCAGTCGATTCCGTAACGACCCCGATACGGTACCTTCTAGTATAGAGTAAAAACGTTGTAATTTCCAGTAATTTTAAACCTGACATCCTTTTTCATGAAAGCACCGATTTTGTGAGATAATAAATGTATAACAAAGACTCTCAAAATTCAACATTGGCGAGCCTAAGAGTTCAGGAGATAATAAATGTTTCAAACAATTAAGACTTGGTGGTCAACTGATAAAGCACAATTATACATGACGTTAATCTTTTTAATCGTGGTGGTATATTTGTCACGTAGTTTTATGCCCATGATTTTATTAATCATCATTTTTGCATCACTAGGAATTGCTGGCGGTAAGTTCATCAACAAATACACTAAAATTCCGTATGCGTTTGCTGTTACTATTTTTTACGTTGTTGTTTTGCTAATTTTGGCAGGCATCATCTCGTTTGTTGCGCCAATGTTTTATCAGGAAGGGGAAGCCCTGATTAAGGCAATGTTGCACGGCCTAGAAAAGTATCCTAAGTTGGCTGGACAAGTGAGTGACTATCTGGCTAAGTCGCAGTTGGACGATAAGATCACGAATGGCTTAACAACGGTTTTGCATACTAGCTTGGCAACTTTGCTAACCATTTGGGGTGCCGCAACAGAATTTTTGCTGGCTCTGATTTTGAGTTTCGTCTATGCTGTATCACTAAATCCAATCAAAAAATTTGGCGCTCAATTTAAGCACTCTGATTTTCCAGAATTTTTCAAGAACGTTTATACTTTGGGTGACAAGTTCATCTATATTCTTGGGCAAATTATCCGCGTGCAGTTGGTAATTGACTTGATTAATACGATTATTTCGGTCATTGGCTTTAGCTTGTTAGGAATGCCATCTCCCCTTGTTTTGGGAAGCTTGGTAATTGTTCTTGGCTTGATTCCAGTTGCCGGCGTATTGATTTCAATGGTGCCATTAACTATCATCGCGTTTTCAGCCGGTGGAATTTGGTTGGCTGTTGAATTATTGGCCTTCATATTGATTATCCACACATTTGAGGCTTATTTCCTCCATCCCAAGTTAATGGCAACCCGTTCAGAGTTACCAATTTTTGTCACGTTTGCATCCTTAATTGTGATGGAACGTTTGCTTGGCGCATGGGGCTTGATATTAGGAGTTCCAATCGTGTCATTCTTCCTAGATGTGTTAAATGTCCATAAATTTTCACGACTTGAGTAATTTAAACTATAATTCACATTGACTCCCACTTAAAAAATAAAAAAGCGAGAAAAACAATGACTTATCAATTTTTAGAACCTTTGAAATTAGCTAACGGTGTCGTTTTGAAGAATCGGATTGTATTTCCGCCAACAACGCTTCGTTCATCATTTGCAACCGGCGTAGTAACCGACGAAGAGGTCGAATACTATCGCTTGCGTGCGGGTGGTCCAGGAATGGTGATTGTTGAGATGGCCTATGTTTCCGAACAAGGGAAGTCTTACATCGGGCAACTTGGCGCAGATTCAGACGATAAAATTGCTGGCTTAAAGAAAATTGCCGATGTGATTAAAGAACGTGGCTCTGTGCCAGTTCTGCAAATTTCCTTTGGTGGTCGAATCGCGCAAGAAGAAGCCGTGCCAAATGGCGAAATCGTGGCGCCATCTAATTTACCGGGCCATCATTTGGAAACGCATATTCCACGTGCTTTGACCCACGAAGAAATTGAACAGAGCATTCAGGATTTTGCTTCAGCTACTCGGCGCGCAATTGAAGCTGGATATGCGGGCGTTGAGATTCATGGTGCAAATATGTACATGATTCAACAATTCTTTTCAGAGCACGCCAACGATCGTACGGATCAATGGGGTGGTAGCATCGAAAAGCGGATGACTTATGGCTTGCGAGTTTTGGATGCGATTGTAGCGACTCGGGACGAATTTGCTGATGAAAATTTTATTATTGGTTATCGCCAATCACCAGAGGAACCAACTACGCCAGGGATTCGTTATCCAGATGCATTGTTGATGGCAGCTGAGATTGCAAAGCGGCCGATTAGTTATTTCCATTTGTCTATTAAGTATGCCAATCAATCACCGTTTATGGATAAAGAAGACAATGAACCACTTTATGCTAAATATAAAGCGGTTTTGGGTGCTGTCCCATTGATTATCGTTGGATTGGTACGCACGCCACAGCAAGCTGAAACTTTGATCCAAGCAGGTGTTGATGCTGTTGCGATTGGGCGCGAATTAATTATTGATCCAAATTGGGTGCAAAAAGTTCGGACCCATGATGAGGTTGGAATTCGTTATGCGATTTCGCCATCTGATTTTGAGTTGTTGAAAATTCCTGAGCCACTGAGACAATGGTTGTTGACCCGCTTTAAAAAAGGCCTGGTGGTGACGACGGATGAGGATTTCAATCCAAACGAGCCATGGAAATAAAATATCTTAATAGTTGGTCAGCTACGCTAAAGATTATTTACGTTCGGATGGCCCTGCACGATTCATTATGCGGTTTGTTAGCGATTTATCGCTTACCAAAACACGATCCGAAGTACTAAGTCGCTCAGCTGTGTCATACAGCTGAGCGACTTAGTAACGGAGGTGGTTCGAATGGCAAATTAATTTGCCATTTTCACGGCGCTAAAGCTCACGTGAAAAGGTTCGCCTAGATTCGGCAAGGGATGGCCATCCGACGACAGAATCGCTTCGCTGAATGCACTAGTAAACATCTTAGCCATTTTATTCAAAGCGTGGTGGATTGAGATGATGATAGTAGGTGACCAAGCGAGGTAGCGGCACCAATTCGACTAAATTTCGGTTCGCCGAAATTAAAAGTCGAATGGGACCGTGTCGCCACTTACTATTATTATTGAAAAGCCACCACGCAAGTGAAAAATGACTAAGTTGTTTCATGTATATAATGATTTAATTATTAAATCTTCGCCATCATATGAGCGGAGATTTTTTTCTTTTCCATGAGCATGTTAAAATGAACTAAAGATAACTACAGGCAAAGGGGCTTCGCATGTTAATCAAACAAGTATCAATTGAGAATAAACCAGAATTGCAAGACATTCAGATTGTCGACGGAATAATTACAAAAATTTCTGCTCATATTCAGCCAAACGGTGACGAGCAAGTTATTGATGCAACCGGAAAAATTGTCATTCCGCCATTTGTTGATCCGCACGTGCATCTGGATTCAACGCAAACTGCTGGTGACCCAGAGTGGAATGAGAGCGGAACCTTATTTGATGGGATTCGCATTTGGTCGGAACGTAAGAAAACGCTGACGTATACTGATGCAAAGGAGCGGGCAATTAAAACTTTGCGTTTGCAGGCCGAACACGGGTTACAGTTTGTTCGTTCGCATGTTGACGTGACTGATCCGAATCTTACAGCCTTAAAAGCTTTAATTGAGGTTCGAGAAGAAGTTAAGCCGTGGATGGAGTTGCAGTTGGTGGCTTTCCCGCAAGAAGGCATTTGTTCGTTTCCACAAGGTCGGGAGCTGATGGAAGAGGCTGCAAAGCTAGGTGTTGACGCTTTAGGCGCGATTCCTCATTTCGAATTCACACGCGAATACGGTGTTGAATCATTGCATTTTGTGTTTGATTTGGCACAGAAATATAACTTGTTGATTGATGCACATACTGATGAAATTGACGATCCGGCTTCTCGTGGCTTAGAAACGATGGCGACGCTCGCATTGGAAACGGGTTTAAAGCAACGAGTGACAGCTTCTCATACTACGGCGATGGGTTCATATAATGATGCTTATATGTATAAACTGATGCGCCTGCTCAAGATGGCGGACCTGAATTTCATTGCGAACCCTCTGATTAATATGTATTTAGGTGGGCGTTTTGATACGTACCCCAAGCGCCGAGGGTTGACCCGAGTTAAGGAACTCGATGCTGAAGGAATCAATGTTGCATTTGGCGAGGACGACATCAAGGATCCGTGGTATCCAATGGGTAACGGCAATATGATGGATGCTTTACACATGGGACTGCACGCAACGCAAATCATGGGTTATAGCGAAATCATGAATTCATACCGCTTTATCACGTATAACGGAGCTCGTTCGCTGCAAGTTGAGGATCATTACGGAATTGAAGTTGGAAAGCCTGCTTCATTTTTGATTTTGAACGCGGATAATTTCTTCAATGCGTTGAATGAGCGAGCGGAGTTACTGTACTCGATTCATAATGGGAAAGTGTTGGTAGAAACGACGCCAGCGAAAACGAAGACTAATTTTTAAAACTGGTTTATTAAAAAAATCATCTTAAATCTAAAAAGTACGAAAAAACGGAATAAATACCGTGTTAAAACCATGCAAATAAAACAAATAGCGGCTGATTGTGGAATTATTCACGAGCCGTTTTTGTTTTTTGAGTGACCATTTTACGAATAAAATATGAATATCACAAAAAGTTGGTTGCGTGAACCAACTAACTGGAGTAATATGAATATTGTAAGTAATGGAAACGTTTTCATTACGATTGAAATTTTTGTAGCATTATTATTTCGCACGTTTTATAACGTCGCACTCGGGAGGAAGAGAGTCATGGCTAATAAAAAGCACATGTCGACTAATTTGATTTATTTCTTTGGTGCCTTAGGTGGACTTTTGTTCGGTTACGATACAGGAGTTATCTCAGGAGCCATGTTGTTCATTGGAAAGGAACTGGGCATCAAGGCCGGTTCGTTTGAAGATGGATTTATCACCGCTTCAGTTTTGTTGGGGGCCATTTTGGGAGCTGCAATTATCGGGCCAATGTCTGATAAGTTCGGCCGTAAGAAGTTGCTCTTGACTGCATCAATTATTTTCTTCATCGGAGCTTTAGGTTCTGGTATTGGAATTAACTATGAAGTGTTGGTTTCATCACGTGTCTTGCTTGGAATTGCCGTTGGAGCTGCTTCAGCTTTGATTCCAACATATTTGGCTGAATTATCACCAGCCGATAAGCGTGGTGGCGTTGGAACATTATTCCAATTGATGATCATGACTGGTATCTTCCTTGCTTATGTCTCAAATGAATGGCTTTCACCACACGGTTTGATTGGTTTGGGTGAAAACATTGGCTGGCACTGGATGCTTGGATTGGCAGCAATTCCAGCAGCTATCTTGTTCTTAGGTGGATTGACTTTGCCAGAATCACCACGTTTCTTGGTTAAGAAGGGTCAAATTGACGAAGCCCACAGCGTTTTGTCACAATTTAATTCAGATGAAAAGCTGGTTGAAGAAGAATTGCACGACATTAAGTTGCAAGCTTCAATTCCATCAGGTGGATTTAAAGAATTGTTTGGAGTAATGGCTCGTCCAGTGTTGATCATGGCACTTGGTTTGGCTGTCTTCCAACAAGTTATGGGATGTAATACGGTTTTGTACTATGCCCCAAAGATTTTCATCTCAGCTGGATTTAGCGAACACTTTGCATTGCAATCTCACATTGTTATCGGAATCTTTAACGTGTTGGTAACGGTTGTTGCTGTTAAGATTATGGATAAAATCGATCGTAAGAAGATGTTGACTTATGGTGCCATCGGAATGGGTGTGTCACTGTTATTGATGTCAACTGCTATGCTTGTTTTGAAGGCCGGAGACGGAAACACGGGATCATGGATCTGTGTTATCGCTTTGACTTTGTATATTGCCTTCTTCTCAGCAACTTGGGGACCAGTTATGTGGGTTATGATCGGTGAAGCCTTCCCATTGAACATTCGTGGATTGGGTAACTCATTTGGAGCCGTGATGAACTGGACTGCTAACTTTGCGGTCTCACAATCATTCCCAATGCTGTTGATTGCCTTTACTCCAAATCATGCAACAAATGCTGAAGGACAAGGAATTGCTAAGTTGTTTGTGATTTACGGAGTACTTTGTTTCGTGGCAATCTGGTTCATTGCTAAGTTTACTTTTGAAACTCGTAACCGGACTTTGGAATCTTTGGAAGCAGACTTGCGTTCAAAGGCTCATGCAAAGGGTTATAAGGAAGAGGGAGAACCAACTGTCTAAACGGTTGGCACTACTTTAATTTAAAAATTAGGTCGGGACAAAATTTGTTCGGGCCTTTTTTATGATTTTAATATTTAGACAAATTATGAATTATTTAAAACACATTGGTCATTTTTAACTTGTGTGGTGGTCTTTCAATAATGATAGTAAGTGGCGACACAGTCCCATTCGACTTTTAATTTCGGTAGCCCGAAATTTAGTCGAATTGGTGCCGCTACCTCGCTTGATCACCTACTATCATCATTTCAATCCACCACGCTTTGAATAAAATGACCAATTTTGCTGTTCAGCGCAGCGATTCTGTCGTCGGATGACTAAGCCCTTGCCGAATCTAGGCGAAAATTTTTTCACGCGCGCTTTAGTGCCGTGAAATTGGCAAATTATTTTGCCATTCGGCATGAATCGTGCAGGGTAAATCCGAACGTAAAGAATCTTTAGCGAAGCTGATTAAATAAACTATATTAACTACGCAAACATACATTATAGAATCTATTACGGTTAGGTGAACGAAAATAACTAGATAAGATAATTTTTATGCAACTAAAACTAATTTTATGCATTTTTAACAAAACTATTGCATAAAATTACATTTAGGCATATACTCATAAACATGATTTCAAGAAGAGAGTAGGATAGTAAAATGAAGATAAAGTTGATGAAAAAAGTCTTTACTGTCATTGCAATTAGCATGATGATGGTTGGAAGTCTCGTGGCAGAGCTTGGTGCATTTAGCTCAGTTAATGCTGCAGAAAAAACTGACCCGGCGTGGACTAAGATTAAAAAGAGCGGTCAATTAGTTGTTGGTACTTCGGCAGACTATGCGCCATATGAGTTCCACACGAATATTAATGGTAAAGATAAAATCGTGGGCTTCGATATTTCAATGGCTCAAGAGATTGCCAAGAAGCTCGGCGTGAAGTTGGTTGTCAAAGATATGAGCTTCGACGCTTTGCTGGGCGCTGTTACGACTGGCAAGGTAGACATGGTCATTGCCGGAATGACAAATACTCCAGAGCGGGCCGAGGAAGTTGATTTTTCAATTCCTTATTTTTCAGACAACAATGTCTTGATGGTCCGCAAGGCTGATGCAAATAAGTACAACAAGTTATCTGATATTAAAGGGCACAAGGTTGCCGCTCAAGTTGCTTCAACGCAATATGATGATGCAGAAAAGATCAACGGTGCTAAAGTTGTGGCTCTCAAAAAGATTCCTGACATGGCAACCCAATTGACGCAAAAGAAATTGGACGGAGTGGTGGTTGCTTCTACAACTGCTGAATCGTACGTGCAACAGAGCCCAGCGTTTGCAATTGCTCAGGTTTCATTAGGTAAAGCTGCTGGTTCTTCAATTGTAATGCCAAAGAATTCACCGGTGTTGAAGGCAAAAGTCAACAAGATTATCAAAAAAGATGTTCTTGGCGCACCATTTAAAGCTTGGAAGGCTCAAGCAATCAAGATCATGAACAAAAAGGAAGGCTTCTTCCAAAAGTACTGGCCTTATTTCGTACAAGGAACGTTATACACACTTGGCTTGGCTGCGATTGGCGTGTTCTTTGGAGCCGTCATTGGAACGTTGTTGGCATTAATGAAGACGTCAACGGTGTGGGTGCTTAAAGCAATTGCCAATGTTTATATCGAATTCGTCCGTGGAACTCCCTTGCTGATCCAAGTATTTATTGTCTTCTTTGGAACGCAAATTATCGGGTTAAATGTTGCTGGGTTCTTAGCTGGTGCAATTGCCATGTCACTGAACTCTGCTGCGTATGTTGCAGAAATCATTCGTTCTGGAATCAACTCAATTGCTGAAGGACAGGCTGAAGCAGCTCGTTCGCTCGGATTGTCTAAGAAGCAAACGATGCGCTTTGTGGTCTTGCCCCAAGCAGTTAAAAACATTTTACCAGCGCTTGGAAATGAATTCGTGACGGTTATTAAGGAAGGATCAGTCGTTTCTGTGATCGGAGTTGGTGAATTAACCTTCCAAACTTCATTGGTGCAAGGATCATCATTTAAGCCATTCTTGCCATTGATGATTACCGCATTAATCTATTTTGTCCTGACATTTGGAATTTCACGTCTGTTAGGCCTGGCAGAACGTCGGATGGCGCAATCTGAGCGGCAAATCTAGGATAAACGTTTCGACTTGTAAGAAGTTTATGAACATTTCATGAATGAATTAGTAGAAAAGTAAACATTGTATGAAAAAACTGTTCATTTACCTGATTATCATGTATATTTATATATGTACAAACTAAGAGTATAAATTGACTTTTAATTAAAGAGGCGAGTGGAATTATGAAAATATTGATGGTTGAAGATAACACTTCTGTATCAGAAATGATGGGAATGTTCTTTAAGAAGGAAGGTTGGGATGCTGAGTACTCAGCTGACGGCCTTGACGCTGTAAAGGTGTTTAATGAAGCTCCACAATCATGGGATTTGATTATCCTTGATTTGAACTTGCCAGGTTTGGATGGAATGCAAGTAGCTGTGAAGATTCGTGAAGTATCTGCGACTGTTCCGATTATTATGCTAACTGCACGTGATTCTGAATCAGATCAAGTTTTGGGATTGGAAATGGGAGCTGACGACTATGTTACGAAGCCTTTCTCACCAATCACGTTGATTGCTCGTATTAAAGCTTTGCACCGTCGTTCTGAAGTAAGTAGTGCTGCTGCAGCTCCTGATACTAATCTAGTCCACGAAGACTTTGATGTAGTAACACGGACGTTCAAGTTGAATTCTAATACTCGTGAAGCATACTTGAATGGTAAGTTGATTCAAGACTTGACGCCAAAGGAATTTGACTTGTTGCGTGCATTGGCTAAGAAGCAACGCCAAGTCTTCTCTCGTGAA
The DNA here is from genome assembly GCA_031289615.1 of Lactobacillaceae bacterium. Taxonomy (GTDB): domain Bacteria; phylum Bacillota; class Bacilli; order Lactobacillales; family Lactobacillaceae; genus Weissella. The sequence continues at coordinate 24,142 of JAITPD010000063.1, forward strand.
CAATTATTGCAATTGGTTTGGGATTACGAATACTTTGGAGACGAGCGAACTGTTGATGCGCACGTTAAAAAGTTGCGTCAAAAGATTGAAAAAATTGGACCTCAAGTTATTCAAACTGTTTGGGGTGTTGGTTACAAGTTTGATGATTCAAACGTGATTGCTGACGACGAAGTTTAAATTATGCGTAAAAGTTGGAGTAAAATACAATAATTTGTATTTTGCTCCCTTTTTAATCACAAAGTTGAAACTGGTATAATTAAGAAGCAATAGTGATGAAATCCCGAAGTTTAGGAAATTAAAAAGATGAAAATGATGTATCAACAAATGCTCGCGTTTTTTACCGTCATCATGGCGGCATTATTAATCGTGGGTGTATTGTTCACGCAATTTACAACTAAAATGGTTGAAGATAACACGTATAAGCAATTGAATCGTTTTGCTGTGGCGATTGCGGAGGAAGCAATGCGGTACAAGGCAGGCAACGGTGATTTTGCTTATTTTGACACGCGCGGTCTTGATATCGATTTATCTTTATTAGAAGAACAAAATATGTCATTTACGCTCTATGATGGCAGCGAGAAGGTCATTTACCCTACTTCTGGCAGCTCAGTTCGTGCAAATATTACAGCAAATCAATGGAAAAAGTTAAATGACCATAAGATTGTGCACACGCGCGTGGATGCTTCGGATAAGGCTAACAAAGAAGATTCAAATACGATGGGTGTGATGAAGCCGTTCTTCGACAATAAAGATCAACTGATTGCCGTCGTAGTTACTCGTGCAAATGTTTCGACTGTGGATGATAATATGGATATGCTGCGCCGAAACTTAGCAATTGCCTTTTTGGTGGCCGGAATTGTCGCTGTTATGCTGAGCTTTATCGTGTCACAGCTGATTGTTAATCGTTTGCGTTTGATTCAGTTAGTGACGAGACAGGTTGCTTCGGGTGATTACAAGGCGATGGTTGAGACGACCACAAATGACGAAATCGGTGCATTGGCAGTCGACGTTAACACGATGACGCGGGCGTTGGATGATCAAGAACAAGAGATTAAGCGCCAAGAAGAACGCCGGAAGGAATTCATGGCAAATGCGTCTCATGAAATGCGGACGCCTTTGACGACCATCTCTGGAATTGTTGAAGGTTTGCAATATGATGTGATTCCTGAAGATGAAAAGATGCATTCGTACGACATGATTAAAAACGAAGCAGATCGTCTGACCCGTTTGGTAAAAGATAATTTGGACTATGAACGCCTCCGTCAAAATAAGGTTGTTTTGAGTAAGAAGGAGTTTAATGTTTTGCCGGTGATTGATAATTTGGTCGAACAGCTGTCGGGTAAGGCGGAAGTCGCGGGTGATCAGTTGATTTTTGAAAGCCATGGGACTGAACCAGTGATTGCTTTGGCAGATCAGGATCGCTTCATTCAAATTGTCTTTAACATCATTAACAACGCCATTCAGTTTACTGAAAACGGCACAATTAAGATTAAGGCTTGGCGCGAAGACGGATTTGCAGCCTTTAGTGTGGCAGATTCTGGAATTGGAATGACTGCTGACCAAGTTAAAAATATTTGGGAACGTTATTATAAAGCAGATGAGTCGCGGACGGTGAAGGGTGAATCTGGATTGGGAATGGCGATTATTCGTCAACTGATTGAGGTGCATGATGGAACGATTGATGTCCATTCTGAGTATGGTCACGGAACAACATTTACTGTGCGAATCCCGGATGTGCAAAAGGACGTGAACGATTAGTGGGTCTGGCGGTGTGTTAGTTGTGAAACAGATTGCTCATTTTTCACTGGCGCGGTGACTTTTCGATAAAGATAGTAAGTGGCGACATGGTCCCATTCAACTTTTAATTTCGGCAGGCCGAAATTTAGTCGAATTGGTGCCGCTACCTCGCGTTTCCACCTACTATCATCATCTCAATCCACCACGCTTTTACTAAAATGACAAGGTGTTACGCACTTTGCTTGATCTGCGAAGCGATTCTGTCGTCGGATGACCAGTCCCTGCCGAATCTAGGCGAACCTTTTCACGCGTGCTTTAGCGCCGTGAAATTGGCAAATTATTTTGCCATTCGACATGAATCGAGCAGGGAGCTTCGTTACTAAGCAGTTCAGCCGGTTTCACCGTCTGACCAGCAAAGTACTGCGCATCGTGTTCTGATAAGCGATGAATCGCAAACAGAACGCATAAATCCGAACGTAAAGAATCTTTTGCGAAGCTGATTAAACAAACGCCAAGCTTTTAATGTAACGCCTTTATCATTTTATTGACAAACCGCCACGCCAGTGAAAAATGGCTAAGGCGTTCCATAATTCACGCGTTAGTGGTATACCAATTTCATGATAAAACCATCTTTGAAAGCGCTTAATCATGTTAAAATAGAAGATGTAGATATGAATTTTTTTAAGGAAGGATTTACGCAATGACAATTAAAGTGACTGACTTTGGTGCAATGCCAAACGGAGAACAAATCCAACATGTCGTGATTCAAAACGCCAATGGCCATCAACTTGGCTTGGTTTCTTTTGGAGCTTCATGGCAATCATTTATCACAGCTGAAGGCAAGGAACTGGTCTTAGGGTTTAATGACGCTGCTGGCTATCTTAACAACGGCTATTATTTAGGGAATGCAGTTGGCCGGGTCGCAGGGCGCCTTGATTCAGCAACATTTGATTTAAATGGAAAAACGTATAAGTTGGATGCAAACGAAGGCAAGAACACTCTTCATGGCGGACAAAACAACTTTTCACATAAGAACTGGGATATTGCCAACCTTGACGAAGCAAAAAACAGTGTAACGTTTGCCACAACGATGACTGAAGATGAAGATCATTTTCCAGGAACGATGGGGACAACAGTGACTTATACTTTGACTGATGATAATCAAGTGCGGATTGATTTCAGTGCAACTTCAGATCAAGATACGTTGTACAATCCAACTTCACACGTGTACTTCAACGTGGCCGGGTTAAATACTGACGCGCGCGAACTTGAGTTAAAGTTAAATTCACCACGGCACCTAGAATTCCGTGATGATCAAATTCCAACTGGGAAGCGTTTGGAGACAGCTGGAACGCCATTTGACTTCCAAACTGCAATCAAGATTGGTGACAATATCGCAAAGATTGATTCAGATGCTTTTGATAAGAAGTTTGATGATGCCTTTGAAATTGTGCACCAAGCTGGAGAACCTGATGCGATTTTGAAGGATCTAAAGTCTGGTCGGGCTGTTGAGATGACGACGGATCGTAATGCAGTGATCTTCTTTATCACCAACCCAGAAGTTGATCTACACGATGACCAAGAGGCTTTTCTTGCTGAGCATCCATTTAACGGAGTCGCTTTGGAAGCGCAAACTTTGTCAGATGCCATTCACAATCCTGAGTTTGGTGACATTGTTTTGCCAGCAAACCAAAATCAACACTATACAACAACGTACGCATTTAAGAATATTTAGAAATGGGGAATAAATTAACATGACTGCACTTTCATTTGATACAAGTAAACTGTCAACCTTCGTCAACGAGGGCGAACTAGCAATGATGCAACCAATGGTCAATGTTGCTGATGAATTGCTACGGACTGGAACTGGAGCCGGAGCTGATTATCTTGATTGGATCAAGTTGCCAACAGAATACGACAAGGCAGAATTTGCCCGTATTCAAGCAGCTGCGAAAAAGATTCAAGCTGACTCAAAGGTTTTGGTTGTCATCGGAATTGGTGGATCATATCTTGGAGCACGAGCAGCAGTTGACTTTTTGAATGATTACTTTAACTCATCATATGCTGACGAACAACGCACTGCGCCACAAGTGATTTTTGCTGGGAACAATATTTCTGGGCAATATTTAAATTCAGTAATCAAGTTGATTGGTGATCGTGATTTCTCAGTTAACGTGATTTCAAAGTCTGGAACAACAACCGAACCAGCGATTGCCTTCCGGGTCTTCAAGCAATTATTGGAGGCCAAGTATGGTGTCGACGGAGCCAAGGAACGCATCTATGCTACAACTGATGCCAAGAAGGGTGCCTTAAAGACTCTTGCTGACGAAGAAGGTTATGAAGAATTCGTTGTGCCTGATGGAGTTGGTGGACGTTTCTCAGTTTTGACAGCTGTCGGACTTTTGTCAATTGCAGTTGGTGGCGGAAACATTGAACAGTTGATGGCCGGAGCAGCAGCGGGTCAAGCTGAATTTGCAGAGGCAGACTTGTCAAAAAACTTGGCTTATCAATATGCAGCTTACCGGAATATTTTGTATCGGAAGGGTTACACGACAGAATTGTTAATCAATTACGAACCAACGCTAGTCCAATTTGGTGAGTGGTGGAAGCAATTGCAAGGTGAGTCAGAGGGTAAGGATGGCAAGGGGATCTTCCCAGCGACCGGAAACTTCTCAACTGATTTGCATTCATTTGGACAATACATTCAAGAAGGTCGTCGTAACCTCTTTGAGACGTTGGTCCGCGTGACTGAACCAGTGACGGACATTACAATTCCAACCACTGATGCAGATGATGGTTTGGAATATTTGCAAGGTGAGACAATGAGCTACGTTAATCGCATGGCTTCTGATGGAACTTTACTAGCTCACGTCGACGGTGGTGTGCCAAATATGGTCGTTGAACTTGAAAAGCAAGACGAATTCCATTTGGGATACATGATTTACTTCTTTGAGATTGCTGTTGGAATTTCTGGTTACCTAAATGGCGTTAATCCATTTAACCAACCAGGAGTTGAGGCTTACAAGAAAAACATGTTTGGTTTGCTTGGTAAGCCTGGCTTTGAAGAGTTGACGGCTGCCTTACGTGCTCGCCTATAATTTAAATTAAGATGAATGAGGTTATCTGCGGATAGCCTTTTTATCTGGAAAAATTGAGCGTAAATGAACAGAAATTTGCTATTTAAATAATAAAAAACCGCCTTTCCTAGTTTTTTACGCTTATTTCTGGTATTATTTATAAGTATAAAAGTTAATTTTTTAGGAGATTATTAATCATGGCCATCGGAATGAATGATTTAAAGACTGGTTTGACTATTGAATATTCAAACTCAATCTGGCGCGTATTGGAATTCCAACACGTTAAGCCTGGTAAGGGAGCTGCCTTCGTGCGTTCAAAGTTGAAGAACTTGCGTAGTGGAGCGGTGAACGAGGTTACTTTCCGACCTGGTGACAAGTTCGAAAATGCCAACATTGAAACTTCACCAATGCAATTCTCTTATGCTGATGGAGACAGTCGTGTCTTCATGAATATGGAAACTTACGATCAAATTGCGATCCCAGTTGACAAGATTCAAGATGAAATGAAGTTCTTGCTTGAAGGAACTGATGTTAAGGTGACTTACTATAATAGTGAATTGCTTGGAATTGAAGTGCCAAAGACTGTTGAATTGACAGTTACTGAGACACAACCTGGAATCAAGGGTGCTACTGCTAACGGTGGTGGTAAGCCTGCAACAATGGAAACTGGATTGGTAATTACTGTTCCTGATTTCATTAACGCTGGTGAGAAATTAATTGTTAATACTGATAATGGTGGGTCATATTCATCACGTGCATAATGTGATTGGTCCAATTCTTGAAGCGCCTGCCAAGGAAATTGTGGTGGGCGCTTCAGTTTTCTAAGAATCCTAATTGAGGAGGAAAACAAAATGGCAACAGAAGAAACGATTTTATTAACTCAAGCAACAGAGCAAGGGGAGACGCGCGTCAATATTCGTGTGATCGATATTATTGCTGGCCTCGCAACTAAAGAAGTTGAGGGTGTTGCTAAATTACGAGGAACTTTTGGCGAACGTGCTAAGGAAGTTCTTGGTAAAAAGGTTCAGCATAGTAAAGGGATTTACACCAAAGAAAACGAAGCTGGTGAAATTTCGATTGAAGTTTATGTTGAATTGAATTATGGAGTGAGTGTGCCAAAGGTTGCGCATTCGATTCAAGAACATGTAAAGACGCAAATCAGTGCGATGATGGACCTTGATGTGAAAGTTGTTGATGTTCACGTCACTGGTATTGTTTCTGAAAAAACGACGACTGACATTGATCCCAATAATCTCTTTGGGGAAGCTGTGCAAGATGAGGAGACAAAGTAATGGCAGAGTTAAACCGTCATGCGTTGCGCCAAACTGCATTTCAAGCTTTGTTTGGGTTGTCAGCTAATCCAGATGCAGATGTTAAAGAAATCATTGCGCAGATTTTAGCTGGTGATCCAGAAATTGAGTGGACCGGCGAAGTTCCAGCTGAAGTGATTGAGTTGGTTGAAAACGTTCAAGCCCACGTTGATGAAGAAGATCTGTTGATTTCTGAAAATCTTGCGACTGGTTGGACAATCGACCGGCTGAGCCACGTTGATTTAGAGTTGATGCGGTTGGCCATTTATGAAGCTAAGTTCGGGGATGTTCCGGCAAAGATTGCTGTCAACGAAGCCTTGAACTTGGCAAAAGACTTTACAGATGAATCATCAAGTAAGTTTATTAACGGTGTTTTGTCAAAAGTCTTGACTTTTTAGGAACAATCGAGTAAAGTTAATGTTTGTTAGAAAACAAAGCAATGGCAGCCCGCTGTTCACCTAGAGGAATCAATTCCCCGGGTCAATCGATTTCATTAATTATTGAATGAATGGCGGGTTATCGTATTGTGCGGTAATCCGCTTTTACTTTGTTTCGGAAGAATTTTGGGAGGTAAGTACCATAGCAGCTAATGTACGTCAACCACAACAGCAACCTGATCTTATTAATGATCACATTCGTGCACGTGAAGTTCGTTTGATTACTGATGACGGTGATCAAGGAGTCATGTCAAAAGATGATGCGCAAAAGATTGCCGACGATGCTGAACTTGATTTAGTATTGGTCCAAGCAACCGCTAAGCCACCAGTTGCCAAAATCATGGATTATGGCAAGTTTAAATTTGACAGTCAAAAGAAAGTTCGCGAGCAACGAAAGAATCAAAAGATCGTTACTGTTAAGGAAATTCGTTTAAGTCCAACTATCGACGCAGGTGACTTTACTACTAAGAAGAACAATGCAACAAAGTTCTTGCAAAAGGGAAATAAAGTTAAAGTTTCAATTCGTTTCCGTGGACGTGCGATTACGCACAAAGAAATCGGCCGCGAAGTGATGGATCGTTTTGCTAGCGAGCTTGATGATATTGCAAAAATCGAAGCCCGCGCTAAGATGGAGGGACGTAGCATGTTTATGGTGCTCGCCCCTAAGGACGCTAAGTAACCTATAATCAGTTTTTGGAGGAGTAACTCATGCCTAAGTTTAAGACACACCGCGCTTCAGCAAAGCGTTTTAAGAAGACCGCCAATGGTGGATTGAAGTCAGCCAACGCTTATACTTCACACCGTTTCCACGGTAAGACTAAGAAGCAACGTCGTCAATTGCGTGGAACTTCAATGATGAACCACACAACTTTGAAGACATACAAGCACTTGTTGAGCCGCATCTAATTTAAATTAGAACAGCTCTCGTTGAATTTTAGAAAATATCGGAGGATTAACCCATGCGAGTAAAGGGTGGTACAGTTTCACGTGCACGTCGTAAGAAGATGATCAAGTTGGCCAAGGGATACCGTGGTCAACGTCACATCAACTATAAAGTAGCAAAGCAACAAGTTTGGAAGGGTTGGGTTTATGCCTTCCGTGATCGTAAGACAACTAAGCGTAATTTCCGCAAGTTGTGGATCACTCGTATCAATGCGGCTGCCCGTATGAACGGTTTGTCATATTCACGCTTCATGAACGGATTGGCTTTGATGGGATCAAAGTTGAACCGTAAGATGCTTGCTGACTTGGCAATTACTGATTCATCAGCATTTGCTGCATTGGCTGAAGCTTCAAAGAAGGCTTTGGATGCAAACGGTCAAGTTTACCGTACTGCTACTCCTGCAACTTTGGAAACTGAAGTAACAATTACTGTTGCTGAAGCAAAGCCTGTTGCAGAAAAGAAGGCAGAAACAAAGCCAGCTGTTAAGGCAGAAGCTAAAACAGAAGCAAAGCCAGCTGAAACTTCTTCAGCTAAGCCAACAGAAAAGAACACAGTTGCTGAAATTAAAGCTTATTTGGATGCAGAAAGCATTGAATACGCTGCTTCAGCAAAAAAGGCTGATTTATTAGCATTAGTTTAATCAAAAGATCGGGCAACTGCTCGGTTTTTTTGTTATACATAGTACGCCCAGATCGTCTGTAGGATAAAGCCAGTTGTAAGAAAAGGGACAAATGGAATGACTTTATTTGATAATAGTGGATACAAAGCTAGGACAATCAGACAGCTAATGGTCAGCCAGCCCAACCAATGGTGAAATGAAAGATATAGACTACCGACGAAGAGAATATCCAAATCGCCGTTACCGATGATTGGTTGGATGAATGCGTTGATTAAAAGGGCAATGATGTATATTAGCAAGCTAAATAATAGATAGCTCGCATTATATTGCAAGCCGGCATACCAAATGAACGGAATTAGTAACCATGCTGAGATTTGCTTAGTGCGCCAATCCTGCCAACTTAATAGAAGTAAAATAATCATTAATAGAAATAGCATGCCTGACTTCCTCCTCAACATAAGAAGGACCAATATAAACTTGAAGTGTGACAAATCAATAAGTATCGTGGTTGAACCATTTTATGACACGCCCGGAAATGTTTGCAAATCGAATGCCCGCCTAGACCGTTTTAATTTGAATAAAACTCTTGCAATGATTTGGCATAGATGGTATTATATTATTTGTGCTTAAAACAAGTTGGTGTCCGTGTTAGTTCACGCGACGTGCTGAACTGGCTGTGGAAAGTGCCAATCAGCTGCAATTTCGGATTTATTTATTAACGATACACCCGGTATTGTGGACTATACAATACAGAAATTTGAAAGGAGCCTCTAAGACAATGCCTACAATTAATCAATTGGTTCGTAAGCCTCGTAAGTCAAAGAGCACAAAGTCAAACTCTCCAGCTTTGAACTTTGGATATAACTCACAATCAAAGAAGACCACACTTACTCCTGCGCCTCAAAAGCGTGGAGTTGCAACTCGTGTGGGAACTATGACTCCTAAGAAGCCTAACTCAGCTTTGCGGAAATACGCCCGTGTGCGTCTTTCTAACTTGATCGAAGTTACGGCATACATTCCTGGAATCGGTCACAACCTTCAAGAACACTCAGTTGTCTTGATCCGTGGTGGTCGTGTTAAGGACTTGCCTGGAGTTCGTTACCACATCATTCGTGGTGCTTTGGATACTGCCGGTGTCGATGGACGGATGCAATCTCGTTCAAAGTACGGTGCAAAGCGCCCTAAGAAGAAGTAATTAAGGGAGGACATTAATAATGCCACGTAAGGGTTACACTAAACAGGCTGAAGTTCTGCCTGATCCAATTTATAATTCAAAGCTTGTTTCACGTTTGATTAACCGTTTGATGCTTGACGGTAAGCGCGGAACTGCTTCAACAATTTTGTACAATGCCTTTGATCGTATCAAGGAAACTACTGGTAACGAACCACTTTCAGTCTTTGAGGAAGCTATGAATAACATCATGCCTGTTCTTGAAGTTCGCGCACGTCGAGTTGGTGGATCTAATTATCAAGTTCCCGTTGAAGTTCGTCCAGAGCGTCGTGTTACGCTTGGTCTTCGTTGGCTCGTATCTTACTCACGTTTGCGTGGAGAACATACGATGGAAGAACGTTTGGCAAAGGAAATTATGGATGCTGCTAATAACAGTGGTGCTTCTGTAAAGAAGCGCGAAGATACGCACAAAATGGCAGAAGCCAACCGTGCCTTCGCTCACTATCGCTGGTAAGCTTCAAATATCGTATCAAAATTGGAAGTGTTCGCATATATTTATATGTGGTCACTTCCTTTAATTTGCGGTATAATTTAAGATAAGCAGCATTTTATGCTGAATTAATTTACAGGAGAATTTTTCACAATGGCTAACAAGCGTGAATACCCACTGGACCGTACCCGTAACATCGGTATCATGGCCCACATCGACGCCGGTAAGACAACAACTACCGAACGTATTTTGTACTATACAGGAAAGATCCACAAGATTGGTGAGACTCATGATGGAGCTTCACAAATGGACTTTATGGATCAAGAAAAGGAACGTGGAATCACGATCCAATCAGCCGCTACTACAGCTGTTTGGCATGGTTTCCATGACCAATTTAAGGACGAGCCTTACCGTGTCAACATCATTGACACACCAGGCCACGTGGACTTCACAATCGAAGTTGAACGTTCATTGCGTGTTCTTGACGGAGCAGTTGCCGTTCTTGACGGAGCTGCTGGAGTTGAACCACAAACTGAAACGGTTTGGCGTCAAGCTGAAACGTATCAAGTACCTCGTGTTGTGTTTGTTAACAAGATGGACAAGATGGGAGCCGACTTCCAAATGTCAGTTGACTCAATCAAGTCACGCTTGGGAGCAAATGCAAAGGCTATTCAATGGCCAATTGGTGCCGAAGACGACTTTGAAGCCGTGATCGACTTGATTACAAAAGAAGCTTTGTACCCAGTTGATGAATTGGGTGAAAAGTGGGAACCTCGTGAAATCCCTGATGACTACAAGGATCTTGTTGAAGAAAAGTACAATGAATTGGTTGAAGCCATCGCAGACGTTGATGATGATATCATGGAGAAGTACTTGGGCGGAGAAGAAATTTCACAAGCTGACTTGAAGGCAGGAATCCGTCGTGGAGTTTTGTCATTGCAATTCTATCCAGTGTTGGCAGGATCTGCCTACAAGGATAAGGGTGTGCAAATGATGCTTGACGCGGTTGTTGACTACTTGCCATCACCATTGGACGTTAAGCCTTATATCGCCAACGATCCTGATACTGATGAAGAAGTTGACTTGAAGGCAAACGATGACGAACCATTCGCAGCTTTGGCCTTTAAGGTTATGACTGACCCATTCGTTGGACGTTTGACGTTCTTGCGTGTTTATACTGGTACTTTGGAAGCCGGTTCATACGTGCAAAACACTTCAAAGGGAAAGCGTGAACGTGTTGGACGTTTGCTCCAAATGCACGCCACTAACCGTACTGAAATTGATGAAGTCTTCTCAGGTGACATCGCTGCAGCCATTGGATTGAAGGATACTACTACTGGAGATTCATTGACTGCTGTTGATCGTCCGTTGATTTTGGAATCAATGGAGTTCCCTGAGCCAGTTATCCAATTGGCCATCGAACCTAAGACCAAGGCTGACCAAGACAAGATGTCAACTGCTTTGCAAAAGTTGGCTGAAGAAGATCCTTCATTCCGTGCCGAAACTAACCCTGAAACTGGGGATACCTTGATTTCTGGAATGGGTGAATTGCACTTGGACATCATTGTTGACCGTATGAAGCGTGAATTCAACGTTGAAGCCACTGTTGGTGCGCCTCAAGTTGCCTATCGTGAAGCCTTTACTAAGACTGTTCAAGCGCGTGGATACTTCAAGCGTCAATCAGGTGGTAAGGGTCAATACGGTGACGTTTGGATTGAATTCACACCAAACGAAGAAGGAGCTGGATTCGAGTTCGAAGACGCCATCGTTGGTGGAGTTGTTCCTCGTGAATACATCCCTTCTGTTGAAGCTGGATTGAAGGATTCATTGAACAATGGACCACTTGCTGGATTCCCATTGGTTGACTTGAAGGCCAAGTTGTATGATGGATCATATCACGATGTCGACTCATCTGAAGCTGCATTTAAGATCGCTGCCTCATTGGCTTTGCGTGAAGCTGCTAAGACTGCCGGTGCTGTTATTTTGGAACCAATCATGAAGGTTGATATCGTTGTCCCAGAAGACAACCTTGGAGACGTCATGGGTCACATCTCAGCCCGTCGTGGAATGATTGAAGGACAAGAACAACGTGGAAACTCATTGATGGTCCACGGTAAGGTTCCTTTGTCAGAAATGTTTGGATATGCAACGACTTTGCGTTCATCAACGCAAGGACGTGGAACTTTCCAAATGGCATTCGATCACTACGAAGCTGTGCCTAAGAACGTTCAAGAAGAGATCGTTAAGAAGTATGGCCGTGGAAACACTGAAGACTAATATCTAAATTAAGAACCTGATTGGCATTTTGCTGATCGGGTTCTTTTGTTGTTGGACTGCACACAAAAACGTTCCACCATGCTCTATAAAAACGCCTTCTAGAACTTTGAACCAGGTGATTCTAAGTACACCTCTTATTGTCACGTTGCACGCAACAAACGAGTTGCCCTTAGCTCACTGGTTCAATTTTGTGCTTCACACAAAAACGTTCCACCATGCTCTCTAAACGTGGTACAATTTTTATATTATGTGAAAGGTGGGTCTGGTAGTGACACAACCGATTATTGAATTTAAACAAGTCGTGAAGGCTTATGATGAAAACGTAATTTTAAACGCCGTCGATTTAGAAATTGAGGCTGGAAAATTTTATACGTTGCTTGGCCCTTCTGGATCTGGTAAAACAACAATTTTGCGCTTGATTGCCGGCTTTTTGGAAGCAACGAGTGGTGATATTTTATTTGATGGAAAACGAATTAATGAAGTGCCAGCAGAAAAGCGGGAAGTCAACACCGTTTTTCAAAATTATGCGCTTTTCCCAAATATGAACGTGTTTGAAAACGTGGCATTTGGAATGACCATTAAAGGTAAATCAAAGTCAGAAATTAAAACTAAGGTTGCTGAAATGCTGGAACTAGTTAAGTTGAGTGGCTACCAGAATCGTGAAATCAGCGAGCTTTCTGGTGGACAACAACAAAGAGTGGCGATTGCGCGTGCTTTGGCAAATGAGCCAAAAGTTTTGTTGCTAGACGAACCGCTCTCTGCCTTAGATTATAAGCTTCGTAAAGATATGCAATACGAATTGCGTGACATCCAACAACGCTTGGGAATTACGTTTATTTTCGTGACCCATGACCAAGAAGAAGCGTTGGCAATGTCAGACTGGATTTTTGTAATTAATGATGGCGATGTTGTCCAGAATGGTGATCCAATTGATATTTACGATGAGCCAATCAATCACTTTGTCGCGGACTTTATCGGGGAAGCCAATATCGTTCCGGGTGTCATGGTGGAAGATTATCTCGTGCATTTTAACGGGCAAGATTTTGAAAACGTCGACGGTGGAATGCGGCCAAACGAGCAAGTTGAGGTTGTGATTCGGCCAGAAGATGTGGACATTGTGTCAGAAGAACAAGGGAAAGTGGTCGTGACAATTGATGCAACTTCTTTTAGAGGTGATTATTTTGAAATCACGGCGTATGATGATGATCAACATGAATGGCAGATTCAATCAACAAATGGGGTCGATGTTGGAACGCGTGTCGGATTGACGTTTGATCCAGAAGACATTCACATTATGCGTCTGAACGAAACGGAAGAGGACTTCGATGCACGAATGGAGGCCTATGATGATGAAGACGAGCAATAAGCGCACCATTGGCTATATGGTGCCGTACGTTTTGTGGCTGGGCTTATTTGTCATTTTGCCATTAGCGCTGATGATCTATCAGTCATTTCAAAATTTATACCATCAGCCAACCTTAGCTAACTATACTGATTTTTTTAAGTCGGGCACATATTTAAGAATGACTGTGAATTCAGTCTTTTACGCTGCGATTGTCACTATCATTACTCTGCTAATTAGCTATCCAATGGCATATATTTTAAGTCGGCTAAAGAACAGTCAATTCTGGCTGCTACTAGTAATCCTACCAACGTGGGTAAACTTACTACTCAAAGCTTATGCCTTTATCGGGTTGCTTTCAAAAGAGGGAACGGTCAATCAGTTTTTAGGCTTCATGGGGATCGCACCACAACAACTGCTCTTTACGGATGCCAGTTTTCTTTTAGTGGCCGCGTATATTGAAATCCCATTTATGATCTTGCCGATATACAATAGCTTAGTTGAGTTAGATCCGAGCTTGACGAATGCCGCGAAGGATTTAGGTGCTTCAAGTTGGCAAACGTTGCGACAGGTGATTTTTCCTTTGACAATGGGTGGCGTTAAATCAGGCGTGCAAGCGGTTTTTATTCCGACCCTTTCATTATTCATGATTACCCGCTTGATTGGTGGAAACCGCGTTATTACGCTTGGTACTGCGATTGAAGAGCATTTCATGGTGACACAAAATTGGGGAATGGGTTCAACCATCGGAATTGTCTTGGTGATTGCAATGGCGATTACAATGTACTTCACCCGTGACAGGAAACGTAAAGGAGGCCGTGACTAATGAATAAAAAGCATCGTTGGGGCCGAATTTACTTGGTCTTTGTGTTTATTTTGATGTATGCACCGATATTTTATATGATTTTCTTTGCCTTCAACAAGGGCGATTATATGACCGAATTCACTGGTTTCTCTTTGAAACATTTTGCAAATATGTTTGCAGATTTGCGGTTGATGGGCATTTTGCTTAATACATTTATTATTGCTTTCTTGTCATCGCTCTTGGCAACTCTGATTGGAACGTTTGGCGCTTTAGGCATTTATCAGACAAAACGAGCCGGAATGCGCAATTTCATGTTGTCGCTCAATAATATCTTGCTTGTCTCGCCTGACGTTATTATCGGTGCCTCATTCTTGATTTTGTTCACAATGTTAGGACTGACACTGGGGTTCGGCTCAGTTTTGATAGCACACGTAGCCTTTTCAATTCCAATCGTTGTCTTGATGGTTTTGCCACGTCTAAACGAAATGGATTCTGCTTTGATTCGGGCGGCCCAAGACTTGGGGGCAAATTCTTGGCAAGTGTTGAGCCGAGTCATTTTGCCATATACATGGCCAGGAATTTTGGCTGGTTTCTTTATGGCGATTACGTATTCGCTAGATGACTTTGCGGTCACGTTCTTTGTCACTGGAAATGGCTTCTCAACGCTTTCTGTTGAAATTTATGCCCGAGCTCGCCACGGAATTGACCTCTCGATTAACGCGCTGTCAGCATTGATGTTTGGTGTGTCATTGATTTTGGTTATGATCTATTATTACATCACAAATCGGACAGGGCGAAGTGCCTTAACTAAGCATGAAGAAGCAGTGGTAGAATCTTCAGAAATGGTGGTGCACCGATGAAAAGATTAGCATGGTTTTCAGGAATAATTTTATTGATTGTGGTGATTTTGGCAGGGCTAAACCTTGTGATTTTTAAAGCAAATCAGCCTAAGAGCGATGTGCAAGGAAATAAAACCCTCATCATTTTTAACTGGGGCGATTATATTGATCCTGAATTGCTCACTAAATTTGAAAAGCAAACAGGTTATTCTGTGGATTACGAAACTTTCGATTCAAATGAGGCAATGTTTACTAAGATTAAGCAGGGCGGAACCCATTATGATTTGGCAATTCCGTCTGACTATATGATTCAAAAAATGAAGAAGGCAAATCTTTTGGTACCGTTGGATCATGCCAAGTTAACGGGTCTCAAAAACTATGATCCACAATTTATGAACTTGGATTTTGATAAAGGCAATAAGTATTCAGTGCCTTATTTCTGGGGAACGCTGGGAATTGTTTATAATGATAAGTACGTGAAGCCCGGTGAAATTAAGACGTGGGATGATTTGTGGAATCCAAAGTGGCAAAATTCGATTATGTTGATTGATTCGGCGCGTGATGTGATGGCGGTTGGATTAGCTTCAAACAATGATTCGATTAACACTAAAAATGCGGGTGAACTTGCCGCAGCTAAGGGACGATTGGATGCTCTGATGCCAAATGTCAAGGCAATTGTTGGGGATGAAATCAAGATGTACATGGCCCAAGATGAAGCTAAGATTGCGTTGGATTTCTCTGGTGATGCTTCTCAGATGATTGCCGAAAATTCGCATCTGCATTATGTGGTGCCACAAGGAAAAGGTAATCTGTGGTTTGATAACATTGTGATGCCAAAGACGGTCAAAAATAAAAAGGCTGCCTATGCGTTTATCAATTTCATTTCTGAACCAAAGAATGCGGCGCAAAATGCAGAATACAACGGCTATGCAACACCGAATGAGGCTGCTAAGGCATTGCTGCCAAAATCAATTCGAGATGATCCACAATTTTATCCATCGCAAAGTGTGATTAAGCAGTTGCGCGTTTATAAAGATTTGGGTTTGTATTGGACGGAAGAATATAATGACTTGTTCTTGGAATTTAAGATGAGTACGAAGCGGTAAAATAAAGGAGACACAAATGTCAAAGCGAAAGATTATCTTTATTATCGAAATGGTATTTTTGGGCGGATTTGCGCTGGCTGTGATTTTAGGTTTGATTTCTGAAATGCTACATTAAAAGAGAGTGTGCAAAAAGACGATTGGCGAAATGGAGGAGCAAAAATGTTTAAGGAGCAAGATTTTGATATTTTTTTAGACGAAACGCTTGACGGGCGCATGGATAAAATTAGAAATATTATTGATCCAGAGTTTATGGAATTTGCCCAGACAGCTTTGCCGATTTTAGAGCAAGACGGACAAAAGTGGTACGCGCATGTGGCAAAGCATTTACGTCGCACGGTTTACGCTCCTGATAGCACGTGGATTGCATTTGCCCCAAACAAACGCGGTTATAAGATGGTTCCGCATTTTGAATTGACAATTTGGGATGATAATATTTTTTTGAGCCTTTCAATGTTGGAAAATTTAAAGACCAGCCAAAGCGCGCGTGATGAATGGACAGCTAAATTGCAAAAGGTCGCGAAGGATTACAAGAAATTGCCAGCTGAGTTTGTTCTCAGTCCAGACCATATGGAAAATCAAGTGCAGAGTTTGGAAATCGAGAGCGCAATTCAACATTATCATGACGTCAAGAAGGCCGAGTTGATTGTTGGGTTACAGATTAAACGTGGTGATGCACGTATTGGAACAGCCGAACTAAATCAGGATTTATTAGCTGCCTTAAAAATACTCTTGCCGATTTATGAAAAGTTAAAGTAGCGATTATACTTACTTTAAGTTGACTATCAAATCAGTGAACGAATCGGTATAATGAAGATACTACGCGTTATGCTAGTTGTGAAACATCTTGGTCAAGCAAAGCCCAATATTACACAACTAACACTATGCGTTTACTATATAAATTACGGAGACGGACATGAGCAAAGAAAATAAAGTTGGATTGATTATTGGTGGAGTTGTAGTCGTATTGGTGACAATCTTGGCAGTTGTTGGATTGATGATGAAGCCTGCAGACACAACGAGCACTGACCAGAGCAGCAGTACTTCGGAAACGACTCGCAAGACTGAAAGCAAGGCCAAGCTAAATAAAGAAGCGTTGCCACAGTTGTCAAATGATGTTTCAGCTGACGAATCTGAAGTTAAGATGAATACTTCTGAAGGAGCAATTACGATTAAGTTGTTCAATAAGTATGCACCATTGGCAGTTGAAAATTTCTTAACGCATGCTAAGGAAGGTTATTATAACAACACAACTTTCCACCGCGTTTTGAAAGATTTCATGATTCAAGGTGGGGATCCAAAGTCGGCTGAGGATGCAAATGCAGCTGATCTTGGGACTGGTGGTAAGTCAATCTGGGCTTCTGGTGCTCATAAAGACAAGAAAATCGATTCTGGGAACGGCTTTAAAAATGAAGTTAACTTCAATTTGTACAACTTGCGTGGAGCCCTTTCAATGGCAAACGCCGGAGCTGATACAAATGGTTCACAATTCTTCATCAACCAAAATCCAAACGATGTAAGTTCACAACTTGATGCAAAGCTTTACCCTGATAAGATTGTTGAAGCGTACAAGAATGGTGGAAATCCAAGTCTTGATGGTAGCTACACTGTCTTTGGGCAAGTGATTGATGGGATGGACGTTGTCGATAAGATTGCCAATGCTGAAGTTGAGACAACGGATTCAGGTGAGACATCAAAGGCCAAGAATCCGGTTAAGATTGATTCAATTGAGATTGTAAAAGAAGCAACAACGAAATAATAATCTAATTAGTAGCTGAACGCATGCGTTTGGTTGCTTTTTTGATTCTAAGCTCAACAAAAAAAGTAGCAACCATTACAGTTACTACCATTAATTGTTTTTCTTAACCGATCTGCGTCGAAATACCTTCATGCGACTCGGCAGTATTGTTAATTAAGATTTGGAAATAATTGTCAAATCCCTTTGCAGCATAGCTTTTAATCAAGGCAACAAGATCGGCAGGACTCCATTCATGGACAACAATCGCCCCATCTTTATACATCAATGAGTGTGCCATTGATGTAGTATTCTCAACTAGATAAAAGGTATCGTTAGTATCAAGATATAATAATTGCAGCCGGTGAATGTTATTGACCGTTGTTAAGCTGGCGAGAGGGCCGAGGAATGAATCGTTAACAGCACGGTCGCTTACGTTTTCATGCCTGAATTTGTGAATTGTTTCTAGTTGATTGCCAATAATTTTCATAATTGAACCTCGTGTTCAAATTGAGTGAAGCGGTCAAAGAGAGCGCTGATTATGACTAGATTTCAACAAATGAGCTTAGTCTTGCACGATTAGGACATCTGTTTTTGAGTTTTGAACCACAAAGCTAGCGACTGAACCAACAATTAAGCGTTCAAGACGGCTAAGGCCAGACTTACCAATCACTGTTAAATCAATGTCGTGGTCATTAGGGAACTCAGCAGCAATGACCTTTTTAGGTGAACCAAACCGCATGTGAATATCAACATCAACATTTGGGAAAATGGTCAAAACGTGGTCGCGATAGTTTTCCAACTTTTCTTGTGAATCTTGAACGAGGTGATATACGACATCACCAGTGATAGACATTCCTGCTACACCTGACAGCGAATTAGTATCGATGACATATAGCAAATCCAAGTGTGAATGGTTGCGGTCGGCCACTGATGCAGCCTTTTCTGCAACAATTGTCGAAATATCAGAACCATCAATTGGGGCCAAAATCTTTTCGTATTTATCCTCACTCATAACAAAACCTCTTTCAAAACATATTTGTAACTTCATTATACATTGAAAAACGTGTTCATGTAAGGGGTTACACCGAGGAAAAAGTGAATGTTTTTTGAACACTCAGCGAAACTAAGGTGTTAAAATTGTTAATAGTTAGTAAATGCACTTATTTAAATTCATATTTATCACGAAAGAAGGAATATTTATCATGGCTGAAAATGCACCGCTATCAACTCGACGAATGTGGTTAGTGTTGGTTGCAATTGGCATGTTTACATTTATGTCAACCCTTGACTCATCAATTATCAACATTGCTTTGCCGGTCATCTCAAAGGATTTGGCAATTCCAATGAACCAGACAACATGGGCTGTTTCGATTTACCTGATTGTTATTTCTGGATTGTTAGCCTTATTTGGTAATCTAGGTGATCAACTTGGGAAGATCAAAGTTTTCCGCTGGGGAACTTATATTTTTACATTTGGGTCACTTTTGGCCGGAATTAATTTAGGACTGTACTTTTTGCTTTTTGCCCGGGTGGTTCAAGCAGTCGGTGCGGCAATGACAATGAGTAATTCATTTGGAATATCAACGACAATCGCACCCGTTAAACTGCGTGCGCGTGCTATGGCAACCATTGCAATGTTCGTCTCGCTTGGCGCAATTGCTGGTCCTGCAGTTGGTGGTTTGATTCTTTCGATATTGCCATGGTCATATATTTTCTGGATTAACGTACCATTAGGAATCTTTACAATCATCATGGGCGCATTCTTGTTCCCAGCATCACACAGTTCTGGCAAGAAAGTTTCCATTGATTGGCTGGGTGTAATCTTATTTTTCGCATTGATTTCAGTATTCTTTGTGGGAATCAATATTGGACAAGAGAGTGGCTTCTTAACACTAATTCCAGTGTTAAGTTATGTCTTGTCGATTGCTTTGTTCCTTGGTTTTGTCAAATGGGAGCAGACTGTCGAATTTCCTTTGCTGGACCTATCAATTTTTAAAATTAAATTATTTACCCTTTCGATTTCGACATCTTTCCTAGTCTTTGCATCAGGTTTCTTCATCAACATGTTGTTGCCATTTTACCTGCAAAACTTGCGGGGCGTTCATCCAGGTGAGGCTGGAATTTATATGATGGCGTATCCAGCTGCGATGTTAATTGGAGCACCGATTTCTGGAACGGTTGCAGATCATTTTGACCGTGAATTTGTCACGCTATTTGCATTGACTGGGATTACGCTTGGAATGGTGGGCTGGATGTTGATCGGACAAACGACGCCATTGTTTGTAATTTTGTTGTTGGGCGCATGGACTGGGTTTACAACGTCATTCTTTAATTCGCCAAATAATGCCATTACGATGTCAAACGCTCCTGTCAATCAACTGGGCGTGGCTGGATCATTAAACGCATTAGCACGAAACTTGGGAATGATTTCTGGAACGACTGCTGTAACGACAGCTTTGTATATCTCAATGTCTAACCAAATGGGGAAGCAAGTAGTCGCATTTCCAACTGGGCATCCGCAAGTCTTCGTGAATGGACTACATTTTGCAATGTTCTTTGGAGTGTTGTTAGTTGTGATTGCATGGCTGTTGACTGGTTATCGGGTCCTCTTACGCTTGCAAAAGAAGTAGAAACGGCGTATAGTAGTTTTCATGCGATGAGTCGAGAAGATCTTTCTTAGATCTTTCATTAAACGGCCGACATAGACACCCGCATTGGTGGTCGGTGCAAGGAACGTTGTGGAACCGAACTTGCTGCACATGACTAACTTCCAGTAATGGAATGGTGTACGTTGACTGATTGGGTAAAACCAATCACCTGAGTTAACGCAGGTCTTACGTTAACATGCCAAATATAAAACCTCGTGATATTTATATTGCGGGGTTTTTGTTAGCCGTTTTTGGTATAATTGAGAGATAATAATACGTGTGAGGCTGGTTGTTTTAATATTGTTCTACGGTTGATCAGAGTAGCGATTCTGTCGTCGGATGTAATTTCCTGACGAATCGGGTGCACCATTTCACTAACACCAGGAGCCAACAGTTAGTGAAATTGGCGAATTATTTCGCCTTGTACCTCGATTCGTGTAGGGAAATCCGAACGTAAAGAATCTTTAGCGAAACTGATCAATCAAATGACAATATTTTAACTAACCATCACAACGAATAAAACTTTACGAAGGAGCTGGGCGATGACATTCAAACGCTTTTCATATCTGCAACGACTCGTGATTAACACAATTATGTTATTAGCATTAGCAGGTTTATTTTCACAAGGTCTATACATTCAAAACATTTGGACGGCAATTTTGGCAGCACTAGTTTTAGGATTCTTAAATGCCTTTGTACGGCCAGTGCTCCATTTCTTAAGCTTGCCATTAACGATTATTTCAATGGGACTATTTGCTTTTGTGATTAATGCCTTTGTATTGTGGTTAACAAGCTGGGTCATCGGGCCGGGCTTTCAATTTGCAAGTTTCTGGTGGGCGCTCTTAATCTCAATCATCATGTCACTAGTCAATGCAATATTATCAAGTTACTTCAGTCGTAGCTAACGGAGAAAATCATGGCAAATAAAATTACTGTAAAAGATTTAGTCGAACACACTAGAATTCAAGTCGTGACTGGGGCAGAATATCTTGATCGCGACATTGTGACAGCTGATATTTCACGTCCGGGGCTGGAAATGACTGGCTATTTTGATTATTACGCTCCTGAACGAATCCAATTGATGGGAATTACTGAAACGTCATTTGCGCAACGCATGAATCACGATGAATTGTTGATGATCGCTCGTAAGATGATGGGCAAGACAACTCCAGGCTTTGTAGTTTCAACTGGTCGCGAATTGCCACCAGAGTTTATGCAAGCTGCAGAAGAAGCAAAAATTCCAGTGATGGCGACAGAACTAACATCATCGCAAATTCTTTCAAATATGACCTATTATTTGTCAGGCAAGCTGGCTGAACGTCAATCAGTGCACGGAGTTTTAGTTGATATTTACGGGTTGGGGATTCTGATTACCGGAGATTCAGGTGTTGGTAAGTCAGAAACGGCTTTGGAATTAGTTCAACGAGGACACCGTTTGATTGCGGATGATCGTGTGGACATTTATCAACAAGACGAAGAAAATTTGGTCGGAGAAGCACCGGCGATTCTAAAGAATTTGATGGAATTGCGTGGTGTTGGAATTATCGACGTCCTAAATCTTTTCGGAGCTGGTGCCGTTCGCGAACATGCGACTGTGGCATTTAATTTGCATCTGGCTAAGTGGGAAAAGGATTCAGAATTTGATCGTCTCGGAAATGGTGAAGACAAGATCACAATTCAAGGAGTCGACTTGCCACGCATGGTCTTGCCAGTTCAAACTGGACGAAACTTGGCGGTCTTGATTGAAACGGCTGCCAAGAATTTCCGTGCCAAGCGGATGGGCTTTGACGCAACAGAAACTTTCAATAAAAATTTAAATAGTTTGATTGAAGAAAATTCACATGCCTAGCCAAGTTTAGACTTCGGAGATTTTAAGAATAAAATGTAACCGCTTTATTTATTCATTTAAATCTTGGTCAAAATGTGATAATCTAGTATAGTGATTGGTTATCCAATTGTAGAGGAGGAAGATCGTGAATAAAACGACAATTGCAGTCCTCGGTGCCGGCTCGTGGGGAACTGCGCTGGCAAACGTTGTGGCTGAAAATGGTCACGATGTTCGCTTATGGGCCCATCGAAAAGAGACTGTCGATGAGATTAATCAGCACCATATGAACAAAAAATATCTGGGTGACCGGGTTTTGCAAGCTAGCATTGTCGCAACAGATGATGTCAAGCAAGCTGTTGATGGTGCTGATATTGTTTTGAGTGTTGTGCCAACCAATGCAACTCGCGAAGTCGCTGTGAAGCTCAACACTGCTTTGTCTGAATTACAGCAAAAGGTGATTGTGGTTGCTGCAACTAAAGGACTAGAGCCAGGAACATATAAATTAGCTTCTGACATGATTGAAGAAGAAGTTGCTCCTGAGTTCCGTTCCGGAGTTGGTGTGATTGCTGGGCCGTCTCATGCGGAAGGTGTGATTAAACACGATCCGACGTTGGTAACTGCTGCAAGCGTTGACTTGTCAGTTGCTCAAAAGATCCAAGCAGCGTTTAGCAATTCATCATTTCGTGTGTATACCAACGATGATGTGATCGGTTCTGAAATTGGTGGGGCGTTGAAAAACGTCATCGCAATTGCAGCCGGCGCATTACAAAGTCTTGGTTATGATGACAACGCTAAAGCAGCATTGTTTACCCGTGGATTAGTTGAAATTGCGCGCCTTGGTGAAGCATATGGTGCTAAGCCGGAAACATTTATGGGCTTGGCTGGAGTGGGTGATTTATTTGCGACTGCCACATCGATTCATTCGCGTAATTTCCGCGCGGGATTGCAGTTAGGTGCGGGGAAGACCATGGATGAAGTTGTTGCCAATATGGGCATGGTCATCGAAGGAATTTCTACCACCAAGGTTGTGCACGATCTTGCATCAGCAAAACAAGTTGAGATGCCAATTTCAGAAGCAGTTTATCAAGTAATTTATGAAGGTAAGGCACCAAAAGATGCCATCAAAGAGTTAATGGATCGTCCATTACATCAAGAAGGGAAGTAATTTTTATCATGAAACCAGTACGTAAAGCCGTTATTCCTGCAGCAGGACTAGGAACCCGCTTCTTGCCAGCCACAAAGGCCTTGGCTAAAGAAATGTTACCAATCGTTGACAAGCCAACAATTCAATTCATCATTGAAGAGGCTTTGGCTTCAGGAATTGAAGACATCGTGATTGTTGACGGAAAGTCAAAGCGTTCAATCGAAGACCACTTTGATTCAAATCCTGAATTGGAAAACAACTTGAAGGAAAAGGGTAAGGATGAGTTGTTGAAGATTGTCGAAGAGACGACTGACATCAACTTGTACTTTATCCGTCAATCACACCCTCGTGGATTGGGAGACGCTGTTTTGACAGCTAAGGCCTTTATCGGGGACGAACCTTTCGTTGTAATGTTGGGCGATGATTTGATGACAGATGAAGTTCCTTTGACCAAGCAATTGATCGAACGCTACGAACAAACTGGTGATTCAACTCTTGCTGTTATGAAGGTCCCACATGATCAAGTTTCTGAATACGGTGTGATTGACCCTGAGTCTGAAGTTACACCAGGGTTGCACAAGGTTTCTACATTCGTGGAAAAGCCTAAGCCAGAAGAAGCACCATCAGATTTGGCAATCATCGGTCGTTACTTGTTGACACCTGAAATCTTTGAAGAACTTGAGAAGACTAAGCCAGGTAAGGGTAACGAAATCCAATTAACGGATGCTATTGATACTTTGAACAAGCGTCAACACGTTTACGCGCACGAGTTCAAGGGAAAACGTTATGATATTGGATCAAAGATTGGTTTCTTGACGACTAACATTGAATTTGGTCTTGAGCACCCACAAACTGGGGCCGCTTTGAAAGCTTATATCAAGGATTTGGCTAAGACGCTTGATTAATTGGTTCTACGTCAAATAGGACTGATGAACAAAAAATCAAGTAAATTAACCATTCAAGATCAAGCAGCGGAATTTAAAAGTTCTGTTGCTTTTCTTTCGTAATTTTTCGCGAAAAATGA
>JAITPD010000065.1 GCA_031289615.1 Lactobacillaceae bacterium
TCATTTTTCGCGAAAAATTACGAAAGAAAAGCAACAGAACTTTTAAATTCCGCTGCTTGATCTTGAATGGTTAATTTACTTGATTTTTTGTTCATCAGTCCTATTTGACGTAGAACCAACATTTAAGCTGATACAACGGGATTCTACATAACATTAAATGCGGTCGGCGGGGGTCGAACCCGCACGGTATCTCTACCACAGGATCCTTAGTCCTGCGCGTCTGCCAATTCCGCCACGACCGCGACAGATCTGTGCTGGAATTAACCAACACAGATAATGATACCAAATCTAAACTAGCAATTCAAGGCTTTTAATCCGTCAAATAACCCGTGTAATCTGCCGTATGCAACAATTCGTTTGCATTCTTCACACGTGCTTCAGTTGGCTCAGGCACACCATCCAATGGATAAGCACGCCCAAGGTTTTCCCACTTGAACTTCCCCATCGTGTGATAAGGCAAAACTTCCACTCGTTCCACATTGTTCAAAGTCTTGATAAACTTGTCCAACTCAATCAAATCTTCGTCAAAGTCTGACATTGTTGGCACCAAAACGTGGCGAATCCAAGCTGGCTGACCAACTTCGCTCAAGTAAGTTGCCAAGTCCAAAATGTTGTCGTTACGCCAACCAGTTTCCTTCTTGTGCCGTTGATTATTGATTTCTTTAATATCCAGCAAAATCAAATCAGTCACTTCAAGCAACTCATTGAACTTGCTAAACCATGGATCACGACGCGTAAATGGTTGCCCCGCTGTGTCCAACGTCGTATGAATACCACGCTTTTTAGCCTCAGTAAACAACTCCAACAAGAAATCAATCTGCAAGAGCGATTCTCCACCTGAGAGCGTAATTCCACCCTTAGGACCCCAATAAGACTTGAAATGTTCAGCCTCATCAAGTAATTCGTTGGCGGTAACTTCACGCATCGAATCGGTTTCTAAATCCCACGTGTCCGGATTGTGACAAAATTGGCAACGCATCCGACAACCTTGCAGGAAAATAGCATAACGAATCCCAGGCCCATCAAAAGTCGCGAAATTTTCTGTTGAATGAACATAGCCAACTGTTGGTGTATCTACAGTCATTTAGTCGATCCTCCTCTTCCTAATCTTAAAAGAAAAAGAACCAGGCCACAACTCGATTTTAGCCGAAATTATGCCTGATTCTTTTTTAGATTCATGCTCTATTATAAACACCTTACGTACTTTTGAGCAAATGTGAACAGTTCTGCTTCTAGCAAAACTGTTCCTTCATGCTCTATCTAAACGCCTTACGGACCTTCTTTTTGCCGACTCTAAGCCACTTGTTCTTCGCCGCGTTTCACGCAACGATCGCAAGCTACTTAGCTCGTCGAAAAGATTTTGTGTTTCACACAAAACCGTTCCTTCATGCTCTATTAAACCGTCAAGTGCGCGTGTGCAGTACGCATCATTACGTCGTCTTGTTGTTCCTTTGTCAAATCACGGAACTTAACAGCGTAACCTGAGACACGGATCGTCAAGTTAGGATACTTTTCTGGATGAGCTTGCGCGTCCTTCAAAAGATCGTTGTTGAACACGTTGACGTTCATGTGGTAACCACCCTTTGTGAAGTAACCGTCCAACACGTTACGCAAGTTGTTAACGATTTCTTCTTGGTTCTTACCCAATGCACCAGGGTTGATTGTTTGCGTATTTGAAATTCCGTCTTGCGCATTACGATAGTTCAAACGCGCAGTTGAATTCAATGATGCCAACAAACCATTCTTTTCTCCCAAGAACTTTCCATCTTGATAAGAAGGATTTGCTCCAGGTGACAATGGAGTTCCAGCACGGCGTCCGTCTGGCATGTTTCCAGTTGCCTTTCCGTAGACCACGTTTGAAGTGATTGTCAACAATGAAGTCGTTGGAGTTGCATCACGGTAAGTGTGTTGACGTCGAATTTGACCCATGAAGTAATCCAAAATTTGGTTTGCCATTGCGTCAGCTTCTTCGTTGTCGTTACCGTAAGTTGGGAATTCGTTTGATGGAACGTAATCGATTGCCAAACCGTTCTCGTCGCGGATAACCTTAACGTTCGCATGCTTGATAGCCATCAATGAGTCAGTTGCGTGTGAAATACCAGCGATTCCAGTTGCAAATGTGCGCTTCAAGTCTGAATCCATGAATGCCAATTGTGCTGATTCGTATGAATACTTGTCGTGCATGTAGTGAATCGTGTTCAACGTGTTCACGTACATTCCAGCCAACCAGTCCATGATGTCCTTGTAGGCTGACCAAACTTCCTTATAATCCAACGTATCACCAGTCAAAGGACGGAACTTAGGACCAACTTGTGCCCCAGTCTTTTCGTCAATTCCACCGTTAATCGCGTAAAGCAATGCCTTAGCCAAGTTCGCACGGGCTCCGAAGAATTGCATATCCTTACCAGTGACAGTAGCTGACACACAGCAAGCGATTGAAACGTCGTCAGATCCCCAGTATTCGCGCAACAAATTATCATTTTCAAATTGCAATGCGTGAGATTCTTCGGCAACCTTTGAAGCATAAGTCCGGAAACCTTCTGGCTCCGCAGCTGCATACAAAACTGTGATGTTTGGTTCTGGTGAAGGTCCCATTGTTGTCAATGTGTGCAAGAAACGGAAATCATTCTTTGTAACCAATGAACGACCATCCAATCCCATTCCACCCAAAGCCAAAGTAGCCCAGATTGGGAATCCTGAGAACAATTCGTTGTAATCTGGTGTACGGGCGAAACGAACCATACGCAACTTCATAACCAAGTGATCAATGAATTCTTGTGCGTCAGTTTCAGTAATGTTACCGTTTGCCAAATCACGTTGGATATAGATATCCAAGAACGCTGAAACACGACCGATTGACATTGCGGCACCGTTTTGTGACTTAACCCCACCAAGGTAACCGAAGTACAACCATTGAACAGCTTCTTGTGCGTTCATTGCTGGACGTGAAATATCAAAGCCATATTCTGCGGCCATTTCCTTCAATTGTCCCAATGCACGATATTGTTCGTTGATTTCTTCACGCAAACGAATCACATCGTCAGTCATTGTTCCAGTTCCAGTGTTATTCCAGTCCTTCACCTTTTCGGCCATCAAATAATCGATACCGTACAAAGCAAGACGACGGTAATCACCGATGATACGACCACGACCGTAAGCATCTGGCAAACCAGTCAAAATCTTGTTCTTACGCGCCTTCATCATTTCAGGAGTGTAAGCATCGAAAACACCTTGGTTGTGAGTCTTACGCCAGTCGTTAAAGACCTTGTGCATTTCAGGATCAGTCTCATATCCGTTTGAAGTCAAAGCTCCTTCAGCCATACGGATTCCACCAAATGGCATAAATGCTTGCTTCAAAGGCTTGTCAGTTTGCAAACCAACAATTGTTTCCAAATCTTTAATCAAATACCCCGCCTTGTGCGAAGTTAGTGTTGAAGGAACATCGTTGTCCATGTCCAACACACCGTTGTGCTCGTGTTCAATTTCAAAAAGATCATTCAAACGCGCCATCAATTCATCTGTCGCAGGTGTTGCATCAGCCAAGAAGCTAGCATCACCCTTGTACTCAGTGTAATTACGTTGAATAAAATCACGCGTATTGATTTCGTTTTGCCATTGTCCCCGTTCAAACCCTTGCCATGCTTGGGCGAACAGTTCCTCAGTTGAAACCTGATCAGTTGCAGTAGACATATTTGTAAGTCCTCCAGAAATTAAGTTAATTTATCGTAATGATAATGATTTAATTATAAAAAATAAGCAAGTAAAGTTACCCTTACTTGCTCATAATACAGAATTATTTTGCGAATTTTATGTTAATTTATTGAATAAAGTATGAATATTGTGAATTTTATGTGAAACATGCCTGTTTTCATATCTATTTTCAGGGAAAAGTGTAAGCCCGATTCGTTCGCGTTGTACGTCCACATTTTTCACCCAAACGGTCACAATGTCACCAACTGCAACATGATCATGCGGATTAACCGGCGTCCGACGATCCCGGTTCTTCACCATGTTATTCACGTGAATCAAGCCATCTTCATGGACTCCCACATCAACGAATGCGCCGAAATCGACCACGTTGCGCACAGTTCCTTGAAGTTCCATGCCGGGTTGCAAGTCCTTTAATGTTAACACATCTGAACGCAAAACGGCACCTTGCGCACCATCTCGCAAATCACGACCAGGGTGTGACAATGCATCAATCACGTCGATCAATGTTGGCAGTCCAACATTGAAGCGGTCCGCTGTTGCTTGGTTCTTCAAAGGCTTTAAGGCTGCCTCACTCTCAGCTCCGGGAGTGATTCCAGTTTCTTGCATGATAGCTTTGGCGACTGGATAAGATTCAGGGTGAATTTCGGTATTATCCAACGCATTTTTACCATTTGGAATCCGCAAGAATCCAGCAGCTTGTTCATAGGCTTTTGGGCCAAGTTTAGCAACCTTTTTCAAATCAGTTCGCACTTGAAAGGCCCCATTTTCATCACGATATTGCACAATGTTAGCAGCCGTTGTCTTGGTCAAACCAGCCACGTGCAACAACAATTGTGGTGATGCAGTATTCAAATTGACTCCGACCTGATTAACCGCCGTTTCGAGCACTGCATCTAGTTCGGCATTTAATTCCTTGGTTGGCAAATCATGTTGATACTGCCCAACTCCAACAGCTTGAGGATCAATCTTGATTAACTCCGCCATTGGATCTTGCAAACGCCGAGCAATTGAAATGGCCGAACGCTCCTCAACGTGCAAGTCTGGGAATTCCTCACGTGCGACATCAGAAGCAGAGTATACTGACGCACCTGATTCATTGACAACCACGTACTGTAAGTCTGGCAAATCTGACTTGATAATATCAGCGATAAAGCTTTGTGACTCTCGAGAAGCCGTTCCATTACCAATTGCCACTAGTGAGACATTGTATTTTTGAACAAGTCGAATGATTTCCTTCTTTGCTCCCGCTGGATCATACTTGGCAGCCCGATGTGGATAGATCACAGTCTTCTCCAAGAACTTACCATTTTCGTCAACGACAGCTAACTTTGAACCTGTTCGAATTCCCGGGTCAAATCCTAACACAATCCGACCACGCAAAGGTGAGCCCATCAACAAGTGATATAGGTTTTTACCGAAGACCTTAATTGCATCTGCAGCAGCCAAATCTGTCAACTCATTGCGCAATTCACGTTCAATTGCTGGACCAATAAAACGCTTGTAAGCATCGTTGGCAGCAGCTTGCAATACATCAGCTGATTCGCCCGTTTTTGAACCAACCAACCTGAACTTTAGATAACGTTCAATCGATGGCACATCCACTTCCAGGCTGACCGAAAGAACTCCTTCACTTTCGCCACGGTTTAACGCCAGCACTTGGTGATTGAGAACATTTTTTAACTTCTGACTAAACTCATAATACAGCTCAAAGACTTTCTTAGGATCCTTGTCCGCCGCACCACGTTTTAATTTAGCCACAATCCGTCCGTTATCGCGCGTAAACTTTCGCACCCATTCGCGAAGACCAGCGTTTTCACCAATCACTTCGGCAAAAATTTCATGCACACCAGCAAACACATCTTCAACCGTGTTTAACTCTTTTTCTGGATTAATAAACTCTTGCGCCTTGGTTTGCAAACCGGCCGCTGGAAATTGTTGAACAAATTGCGCAAACGGCATTAGGCCAGCTTCTTTAGCAATTGTGGCTTTCGTCCGGCGCTTTTGCTTAAACGGCAAATAAATATCTTCAACAGTTTGCATCGTTTCAGCCGTCGCCAAATTCTTGGCAATCGTTTCATTCCACGCTTTTTGCTCAATCAACGCCTTTTGCACAGTCAATTTACGCGCTTGCAAATCCTCTAAGCGCTTCGTCACCGTTTGAATGTCACGAATTTGAACTTCATCCAAATTTCCTGTGGCTTCTTTTCGATAACGCGAAATAAACGGCACAGTATTTCCTTCGCCTAAAAGATCCGCGGTCGCCTGGACTTTTTGCTTTGGCAGCGTCAACTCTTTGGCAACTGCACTGACAATATCAACCTCTGGTAAATTAATCTCGCTCATTTTCTACATCACCATTTGGAAAGCACGCCGAACTTGCTTCATAAACTCTTCAATCAACTGGTCTTGATCTTTTTCTGATTGCTCAAATGCTGGCAAATCAATAGTTTGTTCTGCAATATTCAAAGACTCAGCCATGACAATTGTTGCTTCATAATAAGCGCGAAACGTCTTGACCAGCGAACCTTGCACACCGATCAAACGAACTGGTGCTTTTAGCGCAGTCAGATCAGCATCGGCTTGCTTATAAATCTCAACCACGTCATCAAACTCTGCAGCGATTTCTTCAAATTCGGCTTTTGGCATTTCAGAAAGCTTGTCAGCATCCAACGCTGTTTTTAATTTAACGAAATAATCAGCCACAGCCGTTCCAGCGTCTTCAGTTGTTTGGATAATTTGCGACAATTTTAAAGCGTAATCCCGTGGGTTTGCAAATTGCTTTTTAACCATGATTTTAAATTCCTCATTCCGTTTATAATTTCAAGTTTTAAATGATTTTTCGCTTGGTGCAAGTTTTGCAATAAATTGGTCATTTTTAACTTGCGTGGCACCGCACTTTAACTCTTTCAATTATACATGATTAGTCCAGCTTAAACAGTAATGTTGTCGGTTCTTAAACATTAGTAGACCAAAATGAAAGTAGATTCAAACCATAGTTAGATTTAGTTCACAGACATCTGTCCACAATAAAAGCCGTGACTTTAACACGGCTTCCGATTAATCTTTTTTATGATCATGATCTCTTTAATTAATTGAAATCCAAAATGCTGCCCTTACACAAGAAATAGAAGTATCTCTGGCAACGGACCTAATATCACCGACCTCATTCAATCCCATTGCTGAAGTAGTTGATCGGCCTGGTGAACGACTCCAAGTATACTGACCGCCACTACCATTATTAGCGGCGTGAATTGATTCAGGTGTATTTCCACCAACAGCCACAGTTTGTGCATTCAGATCAGCCTTGCTTACTACAAAGGCATATGCAGAAATTGAATTCGTACCTGCTCCACCATTTGGCGTTGACAAATAGCCGTTTTGGAAATTCGAATCTGCAAAATTACTAGTACTTCCTAAATCATTACTAGTTGCCCCATTTAATGTAGTTTTATAAATTGTATAAGCACCCAGTGTAATAGTTTCTGCAGTACCATCATTTGAATACTCAGTAAATCTAGTGTTGAACCATGAATCAATGTTATTTTTAATTAAAGAATTTGCATAAGGTACGTAAGTTGCTTCATTAGTATAAGCTCCTAATCCAGCATTACCAGCTTGTACAACAAGATACCGACCATTCTCTTCCTTCACAAAATTAAATGGCACACCACCAATGTTAATACTTGATGGTGTTGGAGCTGGAGTACCTGCGCTAATTTCAAATTGCACGCTATCTGTATAGGTTCCGGAATACTTAAAGTCGGGCTGAGTATCAAAACCAACGTTCATTGTTGCTGTTGCTCCCTCATCATGAGCCTTATCTGCGTCTGCCGTCAAAACTGTCACAGCTGCACCAGTTGAATTAGCAATTCCAGCGTTTTCATTAATTTTGATCTTATACGGTACGCTGGTCGATGAATCAGAATAGGTCGCACTAAAAGTTTGTCCTGATGCTAGACTGATACTAATGACGTCCCCTTTCGGAATTGTCGCACCGGATTGAATTTCAATATTATTGGGGTCATTCGTGTATCCAGTTTGAGTCGGCAATACTAAGCTTTCTGGAATGGTTACTTCATATGTCGGGTCGATTGCTACGCTGACCTCGGTTGCACCGTCATCGCCACTTGACCATGAACCAGTATTGTACGTGTCAGCCAAAATCGTTGAGCTAGGCGCCAATAAAGATGCTACGGCCACCAATGTGATGATTTTTTTCTTATTCATAATTGCTCCTTTTGATAAACGTGTCCTAATGATAATTTCAGGTTACGCTTTTGTTTAGTTTAAATTAGGTATTAATCTGTACCCCCCCCCCCCGAAATTTTCGTGAATAAAAAACGCTGAACTTTTAAAGCTCAACGCATTTATTATTAAATTTTCTTCATCACCAAGCGTTGAACCAGTTTGATAATTTCTACAAACGGTACGATCGAGAATGAAGCTCCCATAACAATTAACCATTGATAACTATCCAAATGAGTAACGTGGAACATACTATTCAATCCCGGAATCAAAATCGTGGCAGCTAATGCCAAGCCAGCAATTAAGATTGACCAGTTGAACATCTTGTTCTTAAAGATTCCAACCGTGAAGATTGATTGATAAACCGATTTTGTGTTAAACGCATGGAATAATTGAATCAATCCCAACGTTGCAAAGGCCATCGTCAACGCGTCCGCATGGGCAGCAGCTCCAGTGTGCATAGGGAACGCGATTCCAAACCAGTACACGGCCAATGTAATCACACCTTCCAACAAACCTTGATAGATAATCGCTCCACCAAGTCCATTGCCCAAGAAGTCACTATTTCGTCCGCGGGGCTTGCGATCCATGATGCCAGGCTCAGTTGGTTCCATTCCAAGCGCAATCGCAGGCAAGGTATCCGTCACTAAGTTGATCCACAAAATGTGCACCGGCGCCAAGATATTCCAGCCGGCAATCGTCATGACAAACAATGTCAAAACTTCACCAAGATTAGCCGACAACAAGTATTGAATCGACTTTTGAATATTCGTAAAGACTTTCCGGCCCTCTTCCACAGCATTCACGATTGTCGCAAAGTTATCATCGGCCAAGACCATGTCGGCCGCACCCTTTGAGACCTCAGTTCCCGTGATTCCCATGGCAACTCCAATGTCGGCAGTCTTCAAGGCTGGCGCATCATTTACACCGTCACCAGTCATGGCCACAACTTTTTGATGGGATTGCCAAGCTTGCACAATGCGCACCTTATGCTCAGGCGCTACTCGTGCGTATACACTGTATTGCGCCACATTTTTCTTAAACGTTTCATCATCGAGCTGATCAAGTTCTGAACCAGTAATAATTGCTTCAGGTCCTTGCTCTTCACTCAATATTCCTAAACGACGCGCGATTGCCTCAGCCGTAATCTTGTGGTCTCCGGTAATCATCAACGTCCGAATGCCTGCACCCTTTGCTTCGGCCACAGCTCCTGCGACTTCAGGCCGTTCAGGATCAATCATTCCAACCAGACCAACCAAAGTTAAATCCTTTTCAACCAACTCTGATGACATTTCAACCGGCATCTCGTCAACCATCTTATACGCGAATGCCAACACGCGCAAAGCATCCTTAGCTAAGGCGGTATTCACATCCAAAATATGCTTCAAGTCTGTATCGGTCATCGGGACAATTTCGCCACCTTGCAAACGACTTGTCACCCGACGAAGCAACTCATCCGGCGCGCCTTTGACAGTAATAATAAACTTGCCATTCTCAGGATGCACCGTCGTCATCAACTTCCGCTCTGAGTCAAACGGAATTTCAGCCACTCGAGGGTACTTAGCAAACAGCTCAGCTAAGTTGCGTCCTTGTTTTTCATTAAACGTAATCAAAGCCGTTTCAGTTGGATCACCTAACTTTTCGCCGTCTGCTGTAATCTTGGTATCATTGTTCAACGCCAGCATGTCAGCCAATTTCACTGCTGAGCCAACCACTGGTGTATCAGCTTCAATCAATGTTTCGTCAACATAATACTTTTCAACCGTCATCTTGTTTTGCGTGAGAGTTCCCGTTTTATCAGAACCAATAATTTCAGTTGCACCAAGCGTTTCAACGGCTGGCAACTTACGCATCAATGCATTTTTCTTAGTTAATTGCTTCGTTCCTAATGCCAATGTAATCGTGACAATGGCTGGCAGTCCTTCTGGAATAGCGGCCACGGCCAACGAAATAGCAGTTAGTAACATGTCTACAACGCGATTACCAGTATGTCCATCTGGTGCACGGAACATTCCAACTACGAACACAATCACGGCGATGACCAAGATCAAATACGTCAAAGCTTTACCCAACTTTGACAAATTTTCTTGCAATGGTGTTTTCGTGGTCTCGGTAGTCTCAAGCATCGTGGCAATGCTTCCAACTTCTGTCTGCATTCCGGTTCCAGTTACGACACCAAGTCCACGCCCGTATGTGACGTTAGAATTCATAAAGGCCAAGTTCTTGCGATCGCCCAAAGGCAAATCATCAGAATAAATCGTCTCAGCAATTTTTTCGACCGGAACAGATTCTCCAGTC
This sequence comes from Lactobacillaceae bacterium, assembly GCA_031289615.1. GTDB lineage: Bacteria > Bacillota > Bacilli > Lactobacillales > Lactobacillaceae > Weissella. The sequence goes on from JAITPD010000065.1 coordinate 10,255, forward strand.
AAAGCAGCCTCTTCAATTTTTAACGAAGCAGATTCGATCAAACGCATGTCAGCAGGAATTACATCTCCAGCTTCAAGCAAAACAATATCGCCAGGTACGAGATCATTAGCAGCCAAAGTCAAAACTTCTCCGTCACGTCGCACATTAGCGTTTGGTGCTGACATCTTTTTCAAAGCCGCAATTGCCTCATCAGCTTTGTATTCTTGGTACACACCAAAGACGGCGTTCAACACAACCACAGCCAAGATAATAATTGCGTCGACCCCTTCGCCAGTCGCTGCTGCAATCAACGCTGCTGCAATCAACACGATAATCATGAAATCTTTAAACTGATTTACAAACTTTTGGAAAATCGTTGAGCTTTCTGCAGCTTGTAACTCGTTTTTGCCATATTTTTCAATTCGCGCAGTCGCCTCACTAGAAGTCAATCCAGCTGCTGCATTTGTCTGCAAATCCTTTAACACATCAATCGTATCTCGTTGATACATTGGTACTTCTGTCTTGTCAGCCATTTAACCATTCTCCTATGAATCCACATTATTTTGAAAGTTGCGCAGATCTTGTGAGTCGCTAATAAAAATAAAAAGACTCACGGCGACATTTACCTGCATACAACAGGGGTTCCATCGACGCTCACCACGCTAATAAAACACAATAAATGGCACCATAAGTCTCACTGTTTAAGGACCACCGGAACGCGCACGCTTGCTCTTGCTGACGGTGGGACCACGGATGAACCGCCGTTACTCCCTCATGATTTGTTCAAAACTTTCTATGTTAATTTTACCATATCATTGTCTAAAACGGGGAGAGATATAGCTAATGCGCAAATTATTTAACATCCATTTTGATCAATAACTTTTGTAACTCGCCTTGTTCAGCTTGACTCAAATTTTGTAGCATTTGATCAGCAATTTTTTGCCGTGCTAACTCAAATCCTTTGTTGAACTCAACACCTTTGTCAGTTAGGTACAATTCTTTGTTACGTGTATTATCAGCTGGAATTTTACGGCGAATAAATCCAGCCGTTTCCAAACGCTTCAGAAAAGTTGAGACTGTTGCAGCTCGTCGATTAAAGATGACCACCAGATCTTTTTGAATCATTCCAGGATGTGCGGCAATCATTTGAAGGGTCGCCGCCTGTTGGACGGAAACATCGCCAAATTTTTGCAATTCTTGATGCAACAAAAATTGTTCACGGACATGATGCTCGCGAATCAAATCACTAATTTTCAGCTCAATATTATCTTTCATTTTATCCACCTCGTTTATTAGTGTACCAAATAGTTTCTTTAAAATACAGTTAGCAATACTAATTGCTAGTTATGTAACATTGTCCTTTGATTGATCAGTGTAGCGATTCTGTCGTCGGATGTAATTTCCTGCCGAATCGGGGTGCACCATTTCACTAACACCAGGATCTAACGGTTAGTGAAATTGACGAATTATTTCGTCTTGCATCCAGATTCGAG
>JAITPD010000004.1 GCA_031289615.1 Lactobacillaceae bacterium
TCAAACTCTCAATTTAAATTAAGAAGCTTGAGTATAACTCAATCTTTTTTTGTTGTTTAACAGATTGTTAAACGAATTTACTAGCGAAATTGACTTCGCAAATGTTTGTATCATCCAAATGAATTGCTTCATTTGTGACACACCTGCACATTTGTTTCATCGAAACGTTATTTAGTTTTCAAAGAACTATTTCGTGCTGCATATTTACAACAACGTTTACTAATATAAAACATCTAAGAAACAATGTCAATAACATTAGTAACTTTATTTTTGTGGCCTTCTAAACTTGCAAAAGACAACTTAACTATAATATCTAATATCTAGATTCATGTCAACAGTTTTACCCAAACAAAATTAAATAAAAAAAGGCCATCCCTGTTACAGAATAGTCTCAAAAGTCGACAAAGCATTAATCTAGTCTAGCTACACCTGTGACATCGACATTAGTTAATAAATCAGAAAGATTGTCCGCGCTGGCAAATGACATTCCTAAATCGGCTAAACGTTCTAAATTTAATTTGTCATGATCAACTAGCTCTAACGTATAAAGTGACACTAAATCTTCCGAAGTTACACCTCCAGAAATATGCCATGCCCCTAATTCGCCAAGTCGCAAATTATCTGGATCAATGCCTAGCTCATTTTTAAACCCACTCAATAAAGAACCCAATGCAGTATCATTGTCGTGTTTGTGCATCTTCACCGTAAAGAACTTTGAATGTGGTTGATCTGTCACTAGGAAAAAAGCCCTATCTTCTTGTGTGAAATAAACTGTCCCTGCGATTAATGACATTTGACTAACTTCCTTTGCAATAAATTATTTAAGACGTTGCATTGCTTCTTCGACCATGGCTGCTTTATTTTTAGCAATCGTCGTGAACCCGAAATCTAAATATTGATTTGTCCAATAATGAAAATGATTTTTTTCAGAACTCAATTCTAAATTTGCTTGTTCCAGCTCTAAATTCGACAAAACACTCCGCCGAGATAGCGAAACTTTACCCGAATATTCATCTATGTCTAAAATCATCACTTTAATTTTCATGCCCACACGGAGTTCATCGTCAACACACTTAATGAACGCAGAACGACATTCAGAAATATGAATCAGTCCTTGCGTTCGTACATCTAGTTGAACAAAGGCTCCATAAGGCTGAATTCCGGTCACGATTCCATCAATAACCTGTCCAATTTGATAATCCATCCTGTCGCTCCTTTCATCTTAAGACTGTCCTACTGAATGTTTTATGCTTCAACCGTCGCCTTATTAATCACAATTGCTTCAATTGGCTTATCAGCGTAATCAACCTTGGCTTTTGCAATTTGCTCAACAACGTCCATGCCTTCAAGCACTTGCCCAAAGACAGTATGCTTGCGGTCAAGCCAAGGAGTTCCACCTTCTTGTGCGTAACGTTCCACCACTTCAGCTGGCAAAACATTATGCATTTGGCGAATCATATCATTTGGCACACGTGAAGTTTCAACGATAAAGAACTGTGATCCATTAGTGTTTGGACCAGCATTTGCCATTGAAAGAGCACCACGGAAATTAAAGACTTCATCCGAAAATTCATCTGCAAATGAATCTCCCCACAATGACTCTCCACCCATCCCAGTTCCAGTTGGGTCACCACCTTGAATCATGAAATCACGAATTACACGGTGGAAAATAATTCCATCATAATAACCCTTTTCAATCAAGCCAACAAAATTTTCTACAGTTTTTGGTGCTTGCTTTGGAAACAGCTTAAACTTAATCACACCAGCATTAGTATCAAACACAGCCACTGGCCCTTCAACATTTACTAAATCAAATTGAGGTAACATTTTATTCTCTTTCTTTCTACTAAAATTTAAATTAATTATAACACACAGCTATTCTCTGGTAATTACTCATCAACAAAGGTAAAATTGAAAACGACTTTAAAATAGATCAACAAATCCAAAAATTACAATTACAGGAGACATTAACAATGAATTTAATGCAAACCGGAATTGAGATCATGTTGCATCTCGATAAACACCTTGCCCATTGGGTTAACATTTTAGGCCCTTGGTCGTACGCTTTGCTGTTTGGAATCATCTTTATCGAGACTGGCGCTGTGATTCTGCCATTCTTACCCGGTGATTCGCTACTGTTCGCTGCTGGTGCCATTTCAGCCATTCAAGGTAGCCATATCAATCATTTCGTCTTAATGATTCTCTTCTGGATTGCCGCAGTTGCTGGCGACTCTCTCAACTACTTCATTGGACATACTGTTGGCTTGAAATTAGTTCATCATCCCCTGCTCGGTCGCTTTATTAAACAAAAGCATTTGGATGAAGCTAATGAATTTTACGTTAAGCATGGCGCGTTGGCGATTATCTTTGCCCGCTTCTTGCCAATCATCCGGACGCTTTCACCATTCGTTGCCTCTGTTTCAGGATTCCCATACAAGAAATTCTTAGGACTCAATATTTTGGCAGCTACAATTTGGGTCTTTGTTGCCGTAGAAGCCGGTTTCTACTTTGGTCGCATCAAATTCATTCAGGATCACTTCTCACTTGTCATTGTTGGAATCTTAGTTGTAACCGCGCTGCCTGCTATCATTGCTGGATTGCGTTCACAACTTGCCAGCCGTAAAGAAGCCAAGATGAACAAAGACTAAACCACTTTCATCAAATCAAAAGCCCATCCACAGCGGACGGGCTTTTTCGTTACTCTTGGACATCGCTAGCAATATCAATCTTTTGTTCATCGTCATACAAATTTGAAACATTTTGCCACCATTTATACAGGCGGAAAATCAAAACCTTCAACGCAGCGTATCCTGGAATCCCAAAGATAACACCCATAATGCCAAACATATTTCCAGCTGAGAGCAAGATTACTACGACCGTCACCGGATGAATTCGCAATGAATTTCCCAATAACTTTGGTGCAATCACCTTTCCTTCGAGCGTTTGTTCAATCACAAACACAATCAAAACATACACTAGCATCATTGGCGAAACGAAAATTGCAACAACAATCGCCGGAATCATTGCTAAGAATGAACCTAAAAACGGAATCAAGTTCAAGAATCCAGCAGCAATGGCAATCAACCATCCATATGGCAAATCAATAATGGTATATCCAATCGCAAACATAATCGCAACGGCCAAAGCAACAGAGAGCTGTCCACGAATATAATTAGAAATTTGACTATTAATCTCCGTCAACGTTTCCTTGAACGATCCTTGCATGCGTCGTGGTAAGAAATGCGCCATATAGCCAGGTAAATCATGACCGTCCTTTAGCAGATAAAATAAGATCAATGGGAATGTCACCAATGTAATTCCGATTGAAGTGACTGTTCCAAAAATAGAAAAGATGTTTTGCGAACCACCCTTTGAGAACTGTTCAAATGCATTCATTAGCGACAAATTAGTTGAATCAATCCATTTATTGAGTGCTTGGAAGTTATCATCTTTGGTAATTCGTTCGATGACGTCCGAAACAGCCACCCAATATTTCGGCCAGTTATGCATCAGCTCACCAGTTTGTTCACGCGCCCACGGAATAACCGCAATGACGCCTAAGACAATTAACAATGCTAAGACAACAAACTGCACCGTAATTGTGATAATGCGATGCACGTGATGTTTTCGTTCTAACCAATCAACCATTGGATTCATCAAATAATAGAAGACGCCGGCAACAATGATGGGTGCGCCGACCGCCGAGAACAATGACAAAATAGGCGCAAAGATAAATTGAACCTTATATGCCATGAAGATAATCAACAAGACTAATAAAGTGGCTAACAATGCCGAAACGAGTTTGTTATTTAAGGCCCAATGCCATGTCCACGACTTTTCGTGCATATTTTTTTGATTCATTCTAAAGTTTCCTTTTTAATTTAAATAAACTCAACACGCACGCTCTCTGGAATTGCAAAATCTTTTTGCGTTAAGCGTAATTCGCCAGTCTTTGAATCCCGCGCATAAACAGAAACGTTATCTGTCTCTTGATTTCCAACTACCAAATAATCACTAGTTGCATTAAACGCCATATCACGTGGGAATTCACCCTCAGTTGAAATCCATTGAATCAATTGTGCATCACCAGTCACATCAAATACAGCAACAGAATTATGACCACGATTTGAAGCATACACAAACTTACCATCTGGGCTCACACGTAGAGCAGCTGCCCCATTATGTGCAGTCCAATCAGCTGGAATTGTTGAAACGGTTTGTTGCAATGTGAATTCACCAGCAGCATAGTGCAAAACTGACAACTTTGAAGACAATTCACCTAACAAATAAGCAGTCTGACCATCAGGACTAAAGCGGACATGTCGTGGACCGAATCCTGGCTCAGTTTTAAACGTCGCTACGAGTTGCAATTTACCAGTCTCAGTCACGTCAAATGTCAAAACTTTGTCGGCTCCTAGATCAACAACTACCAAACGATTATCTGGAGTAAGATTAGCAAAATGAACCCGCGCTTGATCTTGTTCGTCTCGTGGGCCTGAGCCTTCGCTTTGATACGTATCTGTCAAAGTCAATTGGCCATCTGCACCAACCTTTAAAACATCAACAGTTCCTTTGTGATAATTCCCAGAATAAACCAATTGTCGTGCCTGATCAAAGCCAAGATATGCCGGCGAAGCACCAGCACTTAAAACTTCTTGTTCAATCTTGCCAGTCTTTAAATCAATGACCGCAACACCACCTTCGTCAGTCTTTTTATCAACCGCATACAAGTGATTATTTTCACCCATAGTTGTATACGTTGGGTTGCCAAGTTCTGCCACCAAAGCAGCGTTCTTCAACTCACCCAAACTAGTATCTAAATCTGCGCTGTAAATCCCCTTCGAAACTCGCTTAGTATACGTACCAAAAAGAACCTTTTCAATTGCCATGATTACACCCCTAATCAATTTTTTTCTTATTGCGTTGTGCTAATATTGCTCAACATTTCATCCCTTAATTATACCATGGTCATTTCTAATCGCAGTTGAATACAAAAAAACGACTCAAAACCGAAATTTCGAATCGTCTGTATCTTGAAGCGGACGACGGGAATCGAACCCGCATTCCCAGCTTGGAAGGCTGGAGCACTAGCCATTGTACTACATCCGCATGTAGCTCTTGTTGCCTTAACAACAAATACTAGTTTACAAAAAATCCAAATACTTGTCAACACTTTTTGCAAATTAATTTGAACTAGTTTTTGTGAACTAAATTATCCCCAGTAACAAAAGCCGATATAACGCATTTTCTTGGTTAACGAGTGTGGTGTTAGTTGTGAAACATCTTGGTCATTTTTCAATTGCGTGGTGTCCTTTCAATGAAGATAGTAAGTGGCGACACGGTCCCATTCGACTTTTAATTTCGTTGCCGCGAAATTTAGTCGAATTGGTGCCGCTACCTCGCTTAATCACCTACTATCATCATCTCAATCCACCACGCTTTGAATAAAATGACTAAAATGTTAATGGCACTTTGCGTTGATCAGCGAAGCGATTCTGTCGTCGGATGGCCAGCCCTTGCCGAATCTAGGCGAACCTTTTCACGCGTGCTTTAGCGCCGTGAAAATGGCAAATTATCTTGCCATTTGCCGTGACTCGTGCAGGGAGCTCCGTTACTAAGCAGTTCAACCGGTTTTCACCGACTGACCTGCAAAGTACTGCGCATCGTGTTCTGGTAAGCGATAAATCGCAAACAGAACGCATAAATCCGAACCTAAAGAATCTTTAGCGAAGCTGACCAAGCAAATCCCAATATTTCACAACCAGCATCATACGCTACTTAATGTTCCTCAATGCTGCAAACATTTCTGTGGCATTCTCGATTTGTGCTGGCTCTTTACGACTCAGTTTAAATGCAAAAGTATCCTGCAATTCATCAAGATGTTGTAACTTAGTCGAATCAAACTTTGTACCGCTAAAGTACTCAGTCTGCGGATTAGTAGTTGGCACCGCAGCATACGCCTTTGAAACGTGTGGAATCTGCTCAATCCCATTTAACGCAATCGCATACGTCATAAAGTAATCATAATAGCGGTCATTTGCAATTTGATCACATAAAGCAGCATACATGTAATTAGCAAAGATTGTGTTCTTACGCATCCAAAGGTAAGTGAACTGGAATTTAAAAACGTACGACACCCAAAAATCATCTTCAAAACGCAGCGTCCCTTTGTTAAACACTAACTCAGTCTCATCTGAATAAACAGGCAGATCTTGCGTCACATACATCGTCGCATCAAGCCACATTCCACCATACTTGGCTAAGATCCCAAAACGAACAACATCAGAATAATGCGCCATCAAAAAGTCGCGATTCCACACTGTTCCAATTTTAGCTTTGACCACTTCAGGAACCACCAAATAATCGCCAATATTTTCATCCGTCAACAAGATAACTTGATAATTACCAGCATGCCGCAAGACAGAATCATAACACTCGCGAATAAAATCTGGCATCTCATCTACGCCCTGAAACCAAATCAGCCAAATAATCTTCTCGCCCTTTTGCGACTGATCAGTACAGTTTTGGTATTGCTTGATAATTTCACTCGTCTTAATACTCAGAATCTTTTGCAGAAGTCGTTCGCGTCCTTTAATTCCTTGCCGCGTGATGGCCTTCACCCAGTGCCAAGGAGCGATCTTCACAAATTGTTTGGGAAACTTCAGTAAGAAGATGTAAACGACCCAAAAAATATCTAACATTATTAACTTCAGTCTTTTCATCTTCGTCCCCCTTCTATTTCCGGTTTAACCAATGCTTAATCTCAACTAATTTTCCACGTAATTTTAAAATCCTAAAAATGTGCTGATTGCTCAAGATGCCCCATTTTAAAAGTTTGTCAAAATGACTTAGATTTTGTAGATAATGGAGTTGATTGTCCTCTGCAATTTTTTGTCTCAACTGCCAGAATTGTGTTGAATAGGTCACCAAGTCCTCAGGTGTTGCTCGTTCGTATAGAAAACGGGTCAAATCAAACCGGCGCACAGCCAGACACTTCAAATCTGAATCACGTTCAATTAGCTGGCGCATTTCTGCCAAAACTGTATCCACTGCCAACCAATCCGTGATTAACAGAGGCGAATTAATCGTCGTAGTATTTCCACGTACATACACATAATCAGCCCGAGAATCATAGACAACTTTTTGCACAAAACGCAAATAACGTGTAATCAGTGTCACGTCTTCCAATAAATTATAGTCCACATCCCAATCAATGCGTTGCAAATAAACAGTTTTAAATAGTTTATTCCACAAGAAACCATCAAAATGAGGTGCAGCAATCCACTCGTACGGAATATCTTGCTGTTCAATGACCACCATCGGCTCCGAAGCATGCATCTGAACCAACCTACCATTTTGATTTAACTCATAATTAACAACCGACAAGTCAGCTTCATAGATAATCAAATTATAATACAAATGATTTAAAAATTCTGGCTTAACATAATCATCCGCATCAATAAACGTTGTATACGGTGCTGTCACAGAATCAAAAGCAAAATGGCGGGCAAACGCTTGTCCTGAATTTTCAATATTCACAGCTAAAAACCGTTCATCACCTTTGATTTCTTGCTCGATACGCTCGAGTGAATCATCGGTTGAACCGTCGTTAATCAAAATTACTTCAAAATCCTGAAAAGTTTGCGCCTTAATACTATTGATTAAGCGCTCGATATTTTCAGCATTATTATAAACTGGAATAATAATTGAAATTTCAGCCATACTTTTCTCTACTTTCGATTACGCAATGTTTGGCGTAAATATAACAAAATCCATTTAATTCGTCCAAATATAGGATTGTGTGCATCTTGCCAAGTTCCTGAATAGTGATGAATTCCGTGTGTTTCAGCTGTAATATGTCCGCCGCCCCACCAATGATAGGGAGCAAAAAAATTACTGTTCAAGATTAATGCATCAGGTAAAACTTGGGTGCGATTTCTTTTGATAAAACCGTGTTGCAAAAAATATTTTGTCACAATCTTGGTAATAATCAAATATTTTTGCTTGTTCACATCGAAATGCATGCCTTGATAAATTTCTAACAATGCACCAACATGTTGATCATGTGGCGCAACTGCAATCATTTGACCGACATCAATTGCATCAGCTGCCTCAAGGGTCCAAACCGACTTTTGATTATTTAAAACATCAGCTATTGGCTTAATCAGCTCTAAATCAGTATCAAAATAAATTCCGCCTTTTTCATTCAGCACTTTTAAACGCGCCATATCTGAAGCAAATGCCCATTTTTTTGCGTCATACGCTTCATGAATAAATGCATCAACTTCAAGATCAAAGTTACTTTCGTTGACCTCGACAATCTCATAGTCTGGCGCAAATGTTTCCCACGAATGAATACAATCCAAAACTGCTTGTGGCTTTGGATTATTCCCAAACCAGATATAATAAATTTGCTTTGGAATCATGGTGAACTCCTTCCTGACTAGTTGTTAACCTGATTTACGTCTGCCATTAGCCCTGTCATGTTCGTCTCAGGCTTTAATGAAATGAAATACGCGAGCAATACTGGGATGAAAACGTCAAAGTGCAAGAGCGAAGTTTCGGTCACTCCAACGATTAGATATCCAGCAAATGCAATTGCCGTGGCGACCGTCATTTTTTTCATACTTGTGATTAAATATATCTGGATGCTCATAAACAACACCAAGAAGTAAAGCCCCTTAGATAGCATCATTTGCAAATAGCCGTTATCAAACATAGCGTACTCTAATGACGGCGTACCCAAGAAATGAATCCCGGTTCTATGATAAAACGTTTGCCACAGAGTAATTCGTCCAGATAAAAGATTGTTCAACTGTGGTTCTGGTGGCACGGTCAGCAGATAATACGACCAAGCAAAGACGCCTAACACCATTACGACCAGAAAATAGCGAGCAATTCCAATTGAAGAACGCAAGAACGCCCAAGCCAGCAAGCCAACAGCTGCAATTACACACATTGAGTAAAAAGTTGTTCGTGATTGCGTTTGACTGACCACGAAAACTGTCATACCAAAGACAGCGGCGAGCAAAATGATGTTGCGCGTTTTTGCATACCAAGCAAACCCGAGTAAGAAAACTGACATACACATCATTGTAGCCTGATTGGCGTGCACAAAACCAAGTGATGCCCGGAAAACCATGTGGTCAATTCGCCACATGTTGACATCGTGCTCTTTTCCAAAGCCAATTGTAAAATACGCGAGTACAATCGCCCAGAAAATAATTAATGCAAAAAAGAATAATCTTTTGACAACGTATAGAAAATCAATTCTTTTAAAGGAATGCTGCAGTTCTGCAAAGAGCATCACGAACATTGGCAATGAAATCATTGATAAATCACGTTTGTAGACGATTAACAAACCACCCAGTGTTAGAAATAGAATTTCGTAAAGCTTAATGGTCTTTCGTCGCCATAAGCCAGCCAGATAAAACCCAACGATTGGTAACGCTTGTCCCATTTGCGCAATTGGCCCAGAGATAACCAATTCTGTACCCGCCAAAAAAGTAAACACGTAAACGACCATTAACATATATAAAAAATGACGTGTTGTCTTACGATCAATTTGCATGTTACTCTCCCCTTGGTTACTTTTTACTATTGTTCTTGGTCATTTTAAAATTAACATAAGTTCAGCTTCTATAAACTATTACAAATTGCTGAACAACTTGGTCATTTTTCACTTGCGTGGTGGCTTTTCAATAAAGATAGTAAGTGGCGACACGGTCCCATTCGACTACACATTTTTCCAAAATGAGTCGAATTGGTGCCGCTACCTCGCTTTAAG
>JAITPD010000007.1 GCA_031289615.1 Lactobacillaceae bacterium
TCAAACTCTCAATTTAAATTAAGAAGCTTGAGTATAACTCAATCTTTTTTTGTTGTTTAACAGATTGTTAAACGAATTTACTAGCGAAATTGACTTCGCAAATGTTTGTATCATCCAAACGAATCGCTTCATTTGTGACACACCTGCACATTTGTTTCATCGAAACGTTATTTAGTTTTCAATGTTCTACTACGCCTTCACGACTTAAAATATATTACAGACTTTCCGCACAAAAGTCAACACTTTTTATCAATTAATTTTTAAATTTAATGACATGAATCAAACGTGTCACAGAGATAAGGCTTTATTTGTTACATTTTGTTGCTGATTAATCATTTTTTGTTCAATAAAAAAATGCGCTAATCCGTAAATTAACACACTTTCTAACTTTATTACCGCATTGTTGGAAATAACAGGACATCCCGAATCGAATCTGCATCCGTCAAAAGCATTACCAAGCGATCAATTCCAACTCCGAGCCCTCCAGTTGGTGGCATTCCATACTCAAGAGCCTCAATGAAGTCTTCATCGATACCTTCTGCTTCGTCGTTTCCTTCCGCTGCCTCAGCTGCTTGTGCTTCAAAACGTTCGCGCTGATCAATTGGGTCGTTTAACTCGGTAAAGGCATTGGCATATTCTCCACCCATGATAAATAACTCAAACCGATCAGTGAAACGCGCATCATCGGCATTTTTCTTGGCCAATGGTGAAACTTCAACAGGGTGCCCATACACAAACGTTGGCTGAATCAAAGTCTTCTCGACAAATTCTTCAAAGAACTCATTGATAATATGGCCGACGTTCCAGAACTTTTGGACCTCAATGTGATTGTCAGCGGCCAATTTTTTCGCTTCGTCCAACGTCATTGGTTGCCAGAAATCTATCCCAGTCGTTTCCTTAATCAAATCAACCATATGCTTGCGGGCAAATGGTTTAGCCAAATCAATTTCTGTTTCTTGGTAGGTTACCTTCAAATCATCTGAAACAACTTTTGCAGCAGCTTTGAAAATATTTTCAGTTTCAACCATCACATCATCGAAATCCCAGTACGCTGCATAGGTTTCCATCACCGTGAACTCCGGATTGTGCTTAGGATCCATCCCCTCATTTCGGAAAACGCGCCCAATTTCATAAACCTTCTCCATACCACCAACAATCAAACGCTTAAGGTGCAATTCGAGGGCAATTCGCATGTAAAGGTCAATATCGAGTGCATTATGGTGCGTGATAAATGGACGTGCTGAGGCTCCACCTGCTTCATTTTGCAACATAGGCGTCTCAACTTCGATAAATCCGTCGCCATCCATGTAAGCCCGAATCGCTGAAATAATCTTTGAACGCTTTTGGAACCGCGCAAATGAATCGTCATTGGCAATCAAATCCAAATAACGCTTCCGATAAATTGTTTCAATGTCTGTCAAACCATGGAACTTGTCAGGTAATGGGCGTAAAGCTTTCGTCAAATGCGTGATTGTCTCAACGTTGACTGACAGTTCGCCAGCTTTCGTCTTCATCAATACTCCTGAAAATCCAAGAATGTCTCCCAAGTCAGACTTCTTCAAAAGTTCGTACGCTTCTTCACCAACAACTGGCTTTTGCACGAAAATTTGGATCGAACCTGAGCGATCCTTGATGTTTGCGAATGTAATCTTTCCAGAACGGCGCTTCGTCATCATTCGCCCGGCAATCGTGACTGTGATGTTTGCTGCTTCAAGCTCTTCCAACGTTTTGTCATCATAATCAGTATGCAATTCTGCTGCATGATGCGTGCGTTCAAAGCGATGCCCAAACGGATCCAGCCCTTGTTCACTTAATTCTGTCATCTTCTCGCGGCGGGCGAGCATTTGGTCGTTCAATGACACTTCTTGTTCAGCCATTTTATTTTCCTTATCTTTCTTCAAATATCTATTATTTATAACGCATTGTACTGGTTGTGCAATATTGTACTCTGTTTGATCAGCTTCGCTAAAGATTCTTTACGTTCGGACGGTTCTACGCGAATCTGAATGAAAGGCGAAATAATTCGCCAATTCCACTAACTGTTAGGTCCGGTGTTAGTGTTATGGTTCGTCCAGATTCGGCAGGCACTATCATCCGACGACAGAATCGCTTCGCTGATCAACCAAAGGCCAATATTTTATGCAACACCTTGGTTATTTAATTTAAAGCGTGGTGGTTTGAGATGATGATAGTAGGTGATCAAGTGAGGTAGCGGCACCAATTCGACTCATTTTGTAAAAATGTGTAGTCGAATGGGACCGTGTCGCCACTTACTATCTTTATCGAAAAGCCACCACGCAAGTGAAGGATGACCAAGGTGTTTCATAACTAGCACTACTCGTTATTTATAGTATGCAAATGATTGCACTATTTTGCAAGTTATCCTAGCTCGCCAGTCTGCTTTTCTTCCATAATCAGCTTCAACTCTTCTGCATCAAAGTTAATTTTTTCACCAGTAAAGCGGTCAATAATTTCCGCACCGTGATCTTGTTCCAACATTTCTAACAACTGGTCCATCGAAATAGTTGCTAACATCGCAGCGTATTCGCGTTTGGTAATCGCAGGAAAGAGTTGCGTCTCAACCGTTGACAATTGTTTAAGTTCACCTTTGCCGAAAACAGTTTCTAAAATGCCAAAAGGTCCTTGATGTTGCAGCAAAGTCTTCGTAATCTTTGGCATTGACTCAACAGCCTTGTAAAACTTTTCTAGAGCATCTTGTGGTGCATCTGGCAAAGCTGAAACGATAAAACCGCCTGCTGCATTGACCGTCCCATCAGCTTGAACCTGAACATCTACCATCACTAATGACGGAATTTGTTCGGAAGTGAGCATGTAGAATGTGAAATCATCATCAATCGTTCCATTTGCAAGCTTAACAGATCCTGTGAATGGCTCAGTATTTTCGTCCATTTCTTTGGTCACACGCAGAAAACCTTGATCTCCAACCGCTGCTGCCACATCATCCCCAGTAACTTGTGGATTGGTCACATAACCGCGCACAAATCCTTCAGCACTGGCTTCTGTCACAATTTTTCCAGCTGGTCCATTGCCATCAATCACTGTTGCTAAGCGTTCCTCACCCTTAAGAACTGCATTTGAAACTAATAATGAGCTAACCAATGCACGTCCAAGAATTTCAATCCCCAGCGGAGTAGCTTCGTGAAACTTTGCCGCTTTTTGCATCATGGCTGTCGCGTCAATTGCGATCGCCCGAAAATTATTGTCGTTCGTTACTGCACGAACAATTGTGTCGGCCATTTTCTTTCTCCGTTCATATTTATTCTTTTACCATTTTAACACGTCAACCGACCTACTACGAAAGAATTACGACATTTTAAAAGGGCGCAATCTGATTTTTCAAATTCCACCCAATTATTTTTAACTTATTTACGTGCATTCATTTTAATGACGCCGTTCTTTTATTTGGATTTCATTACCGCCGACAATCACAACATCAGCGACCCCTAAGAACAAACCGTGTTCAACTACCCCAACTTCTTGATTCAAAAATTCTGCCAACCCATGCGGATCGTCCAAAGTACTTAAATGTAGATCCAAAATGTAGTGTCCCCCATCAGTGACAACCGTCTTGCCATCTGCATCGACACGCAACTTTGGATTCAGTCCAGCCTCGGCAAATTTACGTTCGAGGTGTCCGTTTCCGAATGGTACTACCTCAACTGGCAACGGGAATGATCCCAAAACAGAATGAACCTTGCTTTCATCTACAATCCAAATGTTCTTTTTTGAATTTTTTGCCACAATCTTTTCCATCAAGAGAGCTGCTCCTCCACCCTTGATGCCATCTAGATACGTGTCAACCTCGTCTGCCCCATCAACTGTTACATCAATCTGATCAACTTCATCAATATCAACAATTTTAATCCCCAGCTCTGCGCCCCGTTCTGCAGTGCGCATAGATGTTGTTACCCCTGTAATGTCGAGCTTCTTTTCTGCGAGAGCGTCTAAAAAGAATGCCACCGTAGAACCAGTTCCAAGTCCAACGACCATGCCATCCTTAATATAGTTAGTTGCAGCAATTGCAGCTTTTTGTTTGCTTAAATCCTTTGCATTCATCATTTGCTCCTCTTTACCCCCAACTTATTTTTCAGCCGCCAAACTTGCATCAACTTCTTCCTTTGTCGGAATTGAAACAATTGCCCCCGCACGTGAAACCGCAATCGAACTAGCTTTACTACTACGACGAATAATTTCAGCTAAATTATCCATGTTCGCCGTGATATTGGCTGCGACCGTTCCAATAAATGTGTCCCCAGCTGCAGTCGTGTCAATGGCGTTCACCTTGAAAATTGACAAAGTCCCACTCTCGCTATTTACATTATAATAAACTCCATCACCACCAAGTGTGATTATAACATTGACGAGCCCCTTTTTCTTCAACAATTTCACAACGCCATTTTCAAGCTCCGCGATTTCAGTCGTTGGCTCTGTTCCTGCCAAGGCAGCTGCTTCAGTTTCGTTTGGCACAATCAAATCGGTGTAATCTGTAATGGCCGTATCAAGATGATCAGTCACCGGCGCTGGGTTCAAAATTGTCATCGCCCCAGCTGATTTTGCAATCTTAAATCCGGCTGCAACTGCATCACGAGGTACTTCAAGTTGTGCAACCACAATGTCAGCCGCTTCAAGAACCGAACGTGCTGCCTCAACGTCGGCCACTGTCAATTCCATATTTGCCCCACCGTGGACCAAAATCGTGTTGTGTCCATCGGCTTCCAACAAAATCGTCGCTGACCCAGTTGGCTGCTTCTTTGTATAAATGTAATCAGTTTTAATTCCTTCATCATTCAAAAGTTGCTTAAAAGCTTCACCACGTTCGTCAGCACCCACAGCACCGATAAACGTCAAATCAGCACCTTGCCTTGAAGCTGCCACTGCTTGGTTGGCTCCTTTGCCACCAAAATTACTAGCTTGGCTCTTGACTGACATCGTCTCGCCCTGCTTTGGCAAACGCTCAATCGTTGAGGTGACATCGACATTCAAACTTCCAATTACAACTACTTTATTCATTTCGATCTCCTATAATTTCAATGCCCATCTTTTTAAATTTTGTAGTTAAACGTTTTACTAATACAATAAATTTTATCTAAATTTGTTGCTTTTGTCAATTCCGAGCTACTTTTTGATTGGTCCTGTTGACTCACGCACAATTAGTTTTAGTTCAAATAAATCCGTTTGCCGTTCTAAATCTCGATTAGCCAAACGGTTTAAAATCATCTGCAAAGCTTCGTCACCAATTGCTTGAACCGGTTGAGCAACAGTGGTCAACGCTGGAATGACGAATTCTGCATAATCTGTATCGTCGTAGCCCACCACAGAAATATCATCTGGAATTTTTACTCCGGCATTCGTCAGCCCTCGCATCAGCCCAATTGCCATCTCATCATTAATGACAAATGCAGCTGTGGCACCACTTTGCGTGACTTTTTGTGCAGCCGCGAGCCCACCGTGTTTTGACAAGGCGGCTTCAACCTGCGCAATTGGTACGATGTTAACAGCTTTGAGTGTTTCCACAAAGCCATTTAGACGTTCCAACATATTATCAGTCATTTCAAACGGAGTCACCACCGCTATTTTTTGATGCCCTAAGTTTAACAAATGCTGTGCTGCTGCAGCTCCACCGCCATATTCGTCCACCATAATTCGATCTTGCGCTTCATTATCTGAATTTTGATCTAGCACTAAAAACGGAATCCCGCGCTTCTCCAAAAATGTGTTAACGATATCATGATTAGGAATCGGACGCCCAAAGATCAACGCGTCGACGCCTCGCTCGACCAATGAATAAATTGAAGTTTCCAGATTTTCATTGGCAGATCCCATGAACACTAAATTTACGTGCTCCGGCGCATTAGTTTGCATGCTTTGAATAATGTCGGCAAAAAACGGCAGACGAAAAGATGGGATCACCACGCCAATCATTGGACTTGGTGACCCTTTCAAGCTTTTTGCCGCACTATTAGCAACATATCCTAACTCGTCGCGCGCCTGCATGACCTTTTGAATCGTATCCTGCGAGAAACGATCGCCTTTATTATTAAGAATTTGAGAAACGGTCGCAATGGACACTTCTGCCTTGCTTGCAACGTCTTTAATTGAAGCTTTCTTCATAATTTATTCCTTCTAACTTGTTATCAATATTGTGCTAACTATGGTTCGTAGTTCTTGGCTTGATCAGCTTCGCTAAAGATTCTTTACGTTCGGATGGCCCTGCACGATTCATGCTGAATGGCAAAATATTTTGCCATTTCCACGGCGCTAAAGCACGCGTTAAAAGGTTCAGCTAGATTCGGCAAGGGCTGGTCATCCGACGACAGAATCGCTTCGCTGATCAAACCAAATACAAGCAATCGCTCAGCAATTTTGTTTAAAGAGCAGTGGATTTATAAAATGAAACCCACCACGCAAATGAAAAATGAGCGGAATCTTACAGACTTATCAGATCCCATTATTTTTAGTTAAACGTTTTAACTTATTTTACTATACCATCTTTTTTAAAGAATGCTAAATTGAGTTACCTCATAATTGAAAACGCTTGCAAAATATTTTTAGCCAATGTATACTATATCTTGTAGTTAAACGTTTTACCTGTAATTTTAATTCTATTTCACTTCTTGGCATTTTGAAAGGAACTACTCATTATGTATGTAGTAATTAATATCATCGGCCTCTTCGTTACAATTGGGGTTGCGTACCTATTCTCCCGGGATCGTAAAAACGTCCAATGGAAGTCTGTTGGAATCGTGACCGCCATTCAACTTTTCCTTGCTTGGTTCTTGGTTAACTTCAGTGTTGGCCGTCAAGCTGTCATCGCAGCTGCCAATGGCTTTAACTGGTTAGTTGGAACAGCGTATAAAGGAATTGCATTTGCTTTGCCTGATTGGGTACCAACGACTGTCGCTGGTGCAGGTGGAACAATGCATGGATCAATGAACTTTGTCACTTCGGCTTTGCTACCAATTTTGTTGGTTGTGCCATTGTTTGACATTTTAACATACATCGGCTTCTTGCCTTGGCTCGTTAAGTGGATTGGCCGCGGGTTGTCATTCGTTACTGGTCAACCAAAGTTTGAAGCATTCTTCTCAGTTGAAATGATGTTTCTTGGTAACACTGAAGTTTTGATTGTTTCTAAAAATCAATTGACTCAAATGAATGAAAAGCGTAACTTGACTCTGGCCTTGATGTCAATGAGCTGTGTGACAGCATCAATTATCGGGGCATATACACAAATGATGCCTGGTCAATATGTTTTGACTGCTGTTCCATTGAATATCTTAGGCGCCATCATCATCACTTCTATCTTGAATCCTGTTAAAGTGTCAAAAGAAGATGATATTGTCGCAGAAATTAATCCTCCAGTTGCCGTTGAACAAGCTGATGGAACTACTGTGATGGAACAACCTAAAAAAGAGCCATTCTTCTCATTCTTGGGAGATTCAATCTTGGGTGCCGGAAAGCTGATCTTGATAGTCTTAGCTTCAGTTATCGCCTTCGTGGCCTTGGCTAACTTGATTGATTCAGTATTTGCCCTCACTGGTTTGAAGTGGCTTTCACTTGAAAACATCTTTGGGGTCTGCATGTTCCCATTCGCTTGGTTGCTTGGATTCTCACCTGAACATGCCTTTGAACTTGCCCGTTTGATGGGAACAAAGTTGGTTACCAACGAATTCGTCGTGATGGGTGAAGTTTCAAAGAACGTTCTCGCTCATAAGGGAATGTTCGCAAACCAGCACGCTGTGGCTGTCTTGACTGTCTTTGTAACATCATTTGCCAACTTTGGAACTGTGGGAATGATCATCGGAGCCTTTAAGGGACTTGTTAGCAAAGAAAAGGTTGATCACATCTCAAGTAACGTTCCGCTGATGTTAGTTTCTGGAATTTTGGTTTCATTGCTATCAGCTGGAATGGCCGGATTGTTCGCGTGGTAAAATAGAAGTGTGAACAAGTTAGTTGCCCGCAGATCTTTGCGGGTTTTATTTTCAGGAAGGATTTTAAAATGACGAAAGAACCAATTATCTTAGACATGGATCCCGGAATTGATGATGCCGTTGCGCTCTCAATTGCCTTGACGCATTCAGAATTTGACATCAAGCTGTTAACTGGAGTTGCTGGTAATGTCAGCGTTGACAAGACAACCGCTAACTTATTGAAGCTTGAGGAATTCTTTGGCCGGACTGATATTCCGGTGGCTAAGGGGGCTAAGGTTCCACTTAAAAAGGAATTTAAGGACGCTTCATATATTCACGGTGAATCAGGAATGCCTGGTTATGATTTCCCAGAATTAACGCATGCACCAATTGAAAAAGATGCCGTTGACGCAATTGTTGACGTGCTAAGTGCAGCTCCTGAACCAATTACAATTGTTGCGACAGGCGCATATACCAACATCGCTTTGCTAGTTCGGGATCATGCAGAAATTAAGCCTAAGATTAAGCGTTTCGTATTAATGGGTGGTTCGCTGTCTGGAGGAAATGTTTCGTCAGTCGCCGAGTTCAACGTCTTTACCGACCCAGACGCTGCTAAAATTGTCTTTGAAAGTGGTGTCGACATTACCATGATCGGCTTGGACGTGACTCTAAAGGCGTTGCTCTCAAATCAATCAATTGCAGACGTTGCTTCAATGGGCCGTGTTGGTGAAATGATTTCTGGTGTGATGACGGCCTACAATGATGTCGAAGAAGATGGAAAGCCAATGCACGACGTCAATACCATTTTGTATTTACTGCATCCTGAACTTTTCACAGTCAAGGATTTCATGGTTTACGTAATCGCTGACGGTCCAGCAATCGGGGCAACCATTGCTGACACGCAGGACCGCTGGTCAGATGGGAAGGTCAATGCGCACGTTGCTGTAGATATTGATGCGCCGGCCTTTGAGAGGTGGTTCCTGGAAGAGATTCCAAAAATGAATGCTTTTAACGCTTAATTGTTTAAACTGGCTAATCTTAATTATGAATCACCTGTCCATTTTTCACTTGCGTGGTGGTTTTTCAATAATGATAGTAAGTGGCGACACGGTCCCATTCGACTATTAATTTCGTTGCCACGAAATTTAGTCGAATTGGTGCCGCTACCTCGCTAGTTCACCTACTATCATCATTTCAAACCACCACGCCTTGAATAAAATGACAAGGTGTTCATAATTTAGCATATCAGCGGAGCGATTCTGCCGTCGGATGACCAGCCCTTGCCGAATCTAGCCGAAACTTTTCACGCGTGCTTTATCATCGTGAAATTGGCGAATTATTTTACCATTCGCCGTGACTCGTGCAGGGCCATCCGAACGTAAAAAATCTTTAGCGAAGCTGATGTTGATGTAAGCACAATATTACTAATACGCTTAAAACAAAATTATCATTGGGAGAATGAACATGGCAACTAAGAAAATGATTTTAGATTTAGATACTGGAGTTGATGACGCCTTAGCCCTTGCTTTGGCAGTCGCTGATCCACGGGTTGATTTAATTGGTATCGTATCAAGCTATGGTAATAATACGCTGGATGTAACAACCCAAAACGCTCTAGATTTGTTGCACTTGTTGGGCCAAGATGATGTCCCAGTTTATAGAGGTCTTGAGCATTCATCAATGACCGATCACTTCGATGTCATGCAAGTTTCAAAAGATATTCATGGAGACAACGGGCTTGGCAACGTGACTATTGAGCATGCACCCCGTTTGGCTGAAAAAGAATCAGGCGTTGATTTTATTATTAGCGCTGCAAAAGAATATACTGATAACTTGATTATCGTACCAACTGGACCATTGACCAACTTATCTGCTGCCCTCACGATTGAACCAAGCATTGCAACACAAATTGGTGACGTTACCTTGATGGGTGGCGCATTAACTGTCCGTGGAAATGTAACTTCAGTGACAGAAGCCAATATTAATCAAGATGCTGAAGCGGCCGACTATGTCTTTAAGCATCAGCACAACCTGACAATGGTCGGACTGGATGTAACATTGCGGACATTGCTTTCTAAAGCAGAGACCAAGCAATGGCGTCATTACGGACATAAAGGTCAAATATACGCAGATATTTTCGATTATTATATTGATGCGTATGATCGTCTTGGAATTGATCATCGCGGGGCTGCCTTGCATGATCCTTTGGCTGTTGGGATTGCAATTGATCCAACATACGCCACTTTCATTGACCTGAACATGCAAGTGACACTTCAAAAGTCTTCTGGTGATTACGGCCGAACAATCGGTGACAATGAAAAGTTGCTCGATGAACCAATTTCACGTGCGGCGATTGATGTTGATGCTGTGCGTTATACCCGTGATTTCATGGATTTCATTGCTACAACATTAAAAGATTAATCTGAACGAATCAATTCAAAAATAGCCGAACTCCACAAAATGGAATTCGACTATTTTAATTTACATATTACTTACGCGGATACAGAACCTCAACCTTAACTTTCGATTCAGCTTCTTCTTCCTTGCGTTCTTCAATTGAAGTTGTCACCTTCTTCGTGGCAACTTTCTTCGCTTCTTCGTATGACATTGGTTGATCATCCTCATCAACAACTACTTCTGTTGACTTTGGCATCTCGCCCGTCTCAAACAAACTCAGAATTTGCTTCTCATCAAGGGTTTCAAACTCAAGCAAAGCCTTAGCAATTGCTGCATGACGATCCTTGTACTTCTCGATGATTTCATGCGCATGTTGGTAACCTTCCGTTGTCAAACGACGAACTTCTTCGTCAATCAAACGGGCAGTTTCTTCAGAATACGCAGGTGTTTCGCCATATTGACGGCCCAAGAATGGTTGACCGCCATTGGCAAGTTGTACCATTCCCAGCTTATCTGACATTCCGTATTCGGTAACCATCGCACGCGCAATATTTGTTGCTTGCTCAAAGTCATTTGACGCACCAGATGATTGTTGGTCAAAGATAATTTCTTCGGCCGCACGACCACCCATCAAACCAGCAATCTGATCCATAGCATTTGTCTTTGACATCAACATCTGATCTTCACGTGGCAACATAATTGCGTAACCACCGGCGCGACCACGTGGCACGATTGTAACCTTGTGCACCACGCGGGCCTCGTTCAAAACCAAACCAACGATAGCGTGGCCAGCTTCGTGATAAGCAACAGTTTCGCGTTCCTTGGCAGACACAACCCGATCCTTCTTGGCAGGCCCAGCAATTACACGATCTTCGGCTTCATCCACGTCAACTGCTTCGATGACATTTTTGTTTTGGCGAGCAGCTAACAACGCAGCTTCGTTCAACAAGTTAGCCAAATCAGCACCAACAAAGCCAGGAGTTTGCTTAGCGATTTCCTTCAAGTCAACATCCTTAGCAAGAGGCTTACCCTTAGAATGAACCTTCAAAATTTCTTCACGGCCCTTGACATCAGGCCGGCCAACCAAAATCTTTCGGTCAAAACGTCCCGGACGAAGCAATGCTGGGTCCAAAACGTCAGCTCGATTGGTTGCAGCCATGACAATGATTCCTTCGTTTCCAGAGAATCCGTCCATCTCAACCAACATTTGGTTCAAGGTTTGCTCACGTTCGTCGTGACCTCCGCCCATACCAGCACCACGTTGGCGACCGACGGCATCAATTTCATCAATAAAGATAATTGATGGAGCAGACTTCTTGGCATTTTCGAACAAATCACGAACACGACTCGCCCCAACTCCGACGAACATCTCAACGAAGTCCGAACCAGAAATTGAGAAGAATGGCACACCAGCTTCACCAGCCACAGCTCGGGCTAGCAAAGTCTTACCAGTTCCTGGAGGCCCCTCAAGCAAAACACCCTTTGGAATCTTAGCACCCAACTTGGTGAACTTGCTTGGATCCTTCAAGAATTCAACCACTTCAACCAGTTCTTGCTTTTCTTCTTCGGCTCCAGCGACATCACTAAAGCGCACCTTGTTGTCATTTGGATCAGATGGCTTGGCTTTTGACTTTCCAAAGCCCATCACTCCACCAGGACCACCCTTGCCACCTTGGCTCATTCCACTCATCATGAACCAGAGGAATCCAACCATCACAAGAATTGGGAGGAACGTCATCAAGACTGAACCCCACATATTTGAATCTTCTTGCTTAGTTTGAACTTCTGTCTTGGTCTTTGAAGCAGCTTCATTGATCGCCTTTACAACTGAATCGTTTGGCAGAGCTTGCACTTCAAATTCAGTAATTTTGGTCGTATCATCATTTCCAAGAACCTTGGTCAAAGGATTTTCGCTCTTCTTTGAATCCTTTTCGACGATGGCCTTGCGATACTTTCCGGTAATATCATACACACCAGCACCGGGCTTGATTTGAATTGACTTAATTTTTTTATCGTTCAATTGCTTCATGAACGTCGATGTTTCAATCTTTTTCACGGTTGTCGTTTGTTGTGGCCCAGCGACCCAATAAACCAACCCTAAAATTGCAAGAAGCATGATGACATAAAACAAACTATTCCGAACGAAATTACCACTGGGGCGATTATTCATTCTTGTCCTCCTCTGGTAGAACTTGCCTACCATTTTATAATCTTATAATTATAGCAAAATTTTACTGATTAAAACCGAAATTAGTGTGACGCCGTAATCTCTGAGTCAACTAAATTTGCATGTTCCGGTGCATAAACTTCTTTTTTCAAGATTCCAACGTATGGTAAGTTGCGGTAAAACTCCTTGCCATTCACGCTGTAATCCAACCCGTAACCGACGACAAACGCCTTTGGAACATCAAAACCAATATATTCAACGTCTGCATCCACAGCGCGACCTTCTTTTTTATCAAGGAGACTCGCCGTTTTAACACTTTGCGCACCACGTTCAAATAATAGTTTTTTCATAAACAACAATGAGCGCCCGGTATCCACAATATCTTCCATGATAATGACGTCGCGGTCCTTCACGTCACTTTTAATATCAGTGACCAGCGAAACTTCCCCAGAACTAGCGATCCCACCGTTATAACTTGAAACATCAATAAACTCAATTTCCGTGTATTGCATGTAACGCATAACATCCACAGCCCACAGCGCAGCGCCCTTTAAAACGACCAAGATAATTGGCGTTTTATTTTCATAGTCGTGCGCCAAAGTCTCACCAACCCGTTTAGCAGCTTCAGCGATTTCAGTTTGGCTGTATAGGACCCGCTCAATATCGTTGTCCATGTTCCATTCTTTCATTGAATCGTCCCCTCGAATTACCCTTTTTTTAATTTTAAATATACCTTCTTATTTTACCATGAAATCCATTATTTTTTCAGTAGGATTTGCTTCCCACGCCGGACAATTTTTGTTTCATCATTGAGTTTCACCTCACCAGCGTTCACACTTTGATTACGCATTAGCTGAATGACTTGACGCAACTGCCTTTGCTTAAATGAATATAGTTGTGCTTTAGCCAACCATGCTTGTAAATATAAAACAATTTGCTCTTCAGGTTGCTTCCAATCAAATTCGCCGGTTTCCATTTTGCTAACAGCTTGATCAATAAGTGGCTGAGCAATTGTTTCGAGCGCAGAAAACTGAGCAATTTCTGATAGAAGATGCTGATCGAATCCTGCGTTTAATTCTCGCAACTCTGGCAATATAGTCCGTCGAATCTTGTTACGTGCATAGCTTTCATCCAAATTTGTACTGTCTTCAATGAACTCAGTAATCGGCTGGTCCACAAGCAAATGTAAATCTGCTTTGCGTAGTGTTAAAAATGGTCGAACAAGCTCAATGCCATCGCGTACTTGTTGCTCCTGCATCCCCTTGAGTTGCGAAATCTGTCCGCCCCGAATTAGCTTGAAAAAAATCGTCTCAACTTGATCGTCTTGATGATGGGCCGTTAAAATTTTTGTTGCACCCCATTCATGCGCTTTTTCATACAAAATGGCATACCTTTTTTCACGCGCCACCTCTTCGACACCCGTGGTTGGCCTATTGTCCCACTCAATTGGAACCACTGCTGAATGTTCTATCTGCTGGGCATGATCAGTTAGCCAATTGCGCACCAGCTGTTCTTCGTCTTGTGCATCATCGCGCAATTGATGATTAACGTACACCACACTCACTTGTGGCTGAAGATCTGCAGGTAAATTGCCATCCGTTAACCATGTCACAAGGTGCAATGAATCTGCCCCGCCTGACAACGCAACAATCACGTGGTCATCTGCGTTAAATAAATAATTTTCGCGTACATGCCGAATTAAATTCGCGCGCATGACCTTTGTTTGCATCTTTGGCTCCTTTCATCTTAATCACTGTTTTTATAACAAAAGAGGCCAGGATAAAACCCGATTTTTAGTCGAATTAGCGTTCCTGCCTCTTTTCTAAAGTTTCTATTCTAATAGCTTCTATTCTAAAACTTATATTTCTAAATTTATCTATAAACTCGTTTTACTCATTATCATCTGGAATATTGAACACAACTTCGCCATTTTTAGTATACATGTACCGTTGACGAACGTACTTTTCAACATAATCCGGATCCTTGAGGTTTTTCTTGGTTTCGTTTAATTCTTTGTTTTCAGCCTTTGCCTTAGCGACCTGCGTAGAAAGTTTGACTGTTTGCGCCTCTGCTTCACGCATCTTTGAATGATTTCCAAGTCCAGTCACAACAAAGAAAATTGCAGCTAAAGCGGTCAGCAAATAAATGCAATTACGTCTTTTACGGTGCGTTTTCCGCGCATGAGCTGCTTGTTGGGCAGCATTTACTCGAATGAATTGGTCACCCGCTGCATTAATCGGACGAATATTATTGGTATTTTTATTTTTTCCAAACATCGCGGGGACCTCCTCTTCTGTAAATTTATTCACTTCTACAATCTATATCATCACACTGTTTCTAAGATGGGTCGACAAATATTAAGATGCCTTAATAATTTTATAAAAAAATGTAACACTCTGTTACGAAACCTATCAGAATGGTATTTTATGAGCATTATTTTCTCAAAAAAAGGACACACTTTGAGTGCCTTAACCCACAATATATTGTCCGATACTCGGTCTTTTTTAATTATCTAATCACGATCCCTAAAAAATTTATCGGCAGCCTTCTTTACCATCGCTTGTTTGATTAAGTTAATATACTCAATTGAAGGATTATCTGGCATAATAATTGGCTGACAATGTCGTTCAGTATTATTGAGCTGATTTATTCCAAGGCGGTCAAGAATCACATCTGAAAAATAAAAATCATTCACTTCCGGCTCGTATTGGTCAGTGAATTTAATGTTCACGGCATCAAATCCCAACAAGCGATGTTTAACATATTGACGATGTAATAAATTATCTGTAAATCCAACAAACACATTTACAGTTGGCAAAATCAAATTCTTATCCTGCAATAAAATATCGATCATCATTGCTTCGAAGTTGGTCCAAAAAGCTTCTATCAGATCCGGAGCATGCAACGTTTCATTAACTTTCGCGATATATGCTACAACATGTTCTAAGACGTACATAGCAAAGGTCGTGATAATTGGATAATCTGCTAAATGTCTCCCATTTTTCAACCCATCATCGTAGCTATTACGCAGGTTAACATGGTGCTTTTAGTATGCGCGCAATAAAAAAATCTATCAGCATGCGATAGATTCTAGGTACTAATTTGATTTTTTTATGTCAACCCAATCGTTACCCGCCTAAACAAGGAAAATTATTTGTACTTTACAGCTAGACTAACTAATATGCCCGCAATCCAGCCCATAAAAGTTAGGTACATCTTTGCCGGATCAATAATTATCGCAGTGATCATACATAGAAATGCCACAATTATACACAGTAGATATTTCGCCTTCTTGATCATAATAGTTCCTCGCTGACTAGAAAAAAACAGAAGTCCGTGAACTCCTGTTTCCCAAAATTAATTTTACAAAATTACTTAGCCAAGTACCCACCGTCAACGACGAATTCGGCTCCAGTAGCATACTTTGATTCTTCAGAAGCCAAGTATACACAGATGTAAGCAATGTCATTTGGCTCACCGATGTGGCCAACTGGTGTTTGCGTACGTTGTGATTGTGCTTCTTCCGCTCCCTCAAGTCCATCAACCAATGGAGTCTTGATGTACCCAGGGTGCACAGTGTTAACACGGAGGTTGTAGTCATTCAAGGCACAGTGCAATGCAGCTGACTTTGACATGATACGAACTCCACCCTTTGAATGGTTGTAGGCAGTCAGGTTAGGATCTCCAACGAAACCTTCAATTGAAGACATGTTGATGATTGAAGCCCCACCAGGTTGGTTCTTCATGTATTGAACACCATACTTAGTTCCCAAGAATACACCGTCAGAGTTGATTGATTGCAACAACTTCCAGTCATCGAAAGTTGTGTCTTCAATGTTCTTTCCAATCGCGATTCCGGCGTTGTTAACAACAGTGTCAACGTGTCCGAACCATTCGATTGTCTTTTCAAACAAATCAATCCAACCAGCTTCATCAGCGGCATCATGTTGAACGAAACGAATTACATCATCCCCACCAATTGACTTAACAGCTTCTTCACCAACATTCGCACGACGACCAGTAATAACTACCTTTGCGCCTTCTTCAACGAACTTGGTTGCACATGCCAAACCAATTCCAAGAGTTCCACCAGTAACAATCGCAACCTTACCTTCTAAACGTCCAGTCATTCTCTGTATCTCCATTCCCTTTGATACTTTATATAATGGCCCTCACATGTGAATATACTGTGAATTTTTCATAAAAAGTCACCGAATGTGTAAAGCGCTTACAATGTTTTTGTGGTAGGGTTTGTTTCCATCTCCGTTAAAGACAAATGCCCTTTGCCATTTTTCACTTGCGTGGTGAGATTTATTGGTCAGCTTCGCTAAAGATTCTTTACGTTCGGATGGCCCTGCACGAGTCATGGCGAATGGCAAAATAATTTGCCAATTTCACGGCGCTAAAGCCCGCGTGAAAAAAGTTCGCCTAGATTCGGCAAGGTCTGGTCATCCGACGACAGAATCGCTACGCTGACCACCCCAACCACAGATTTCAGTAAAATATTTTAGCCATTAACAATTTGCGTAGAAAAAACCTCCATGCCCACAAAAATGGCCCAGAGGTTCGTAACTATAGTTTTATTTATGATTGACGCAACCAATAAATGAAGTAACCGATGATTGCACCGACCGCAGCAGGAATCAGCCAACCCATTCCAACATCACCAAGCGGAACATACGTATAATACCAATCCGTGATATTGCTCAAAATTGGAACCTTATCCACGATTGGCAAATTAGCAATCAAATCACCAATGGCTGGCAAAGTCGTCAACGCCACCGTCCAACGATACACAACTGGCGCTCCATTAAAGTACTTCTTAAACAAGCTCAAGAAGATCAATACCAGAGCAAATGGGTAAAGTAACATCAAAACTGGTACTGACCAAGCAATGATATTCGTCAAACCAAAGTTCGCCACGATGAACGAACCAATTGCAATGACCCTCAACCAGAACTTATACGAAATCTTCGGGAATGATAATTCCATGTCCTGTGCGAAAGACTGGAACAATCCCATCGTAGTCGTAAAGACAGCCAGCGTAATCAAGATTGCTGTTAGAACGATTCCGTAACTTCCGGAGTAATGTTCGATAATTTGAGCCAACGCAATTCCACCATTCGCTGAAACCTTGAACATCCCCAAACTCATAGTTCCAATCAAGATCAAAGCAATGTAGATGATCCCTTCAGCAATGATACTCCACGCTCCGGCCCGTGCGAGCTCTTTTGAAATAGACTTTTCGTTAAAGCCAAGCCCGCGCAAAGCATAGACAATTGTAATTCCAAATGAGAGCAACGCCAACCCGTCCATCGTGTTGTACCCTTCCATAAAGCCGTTGAAGAATGCGCCAACCCGATAATCAGGTGCTGGTGCATAATTCAAATGACCCATCGGAATCAAAAATGCTGCGATAAACAAGATCACCAGGCCAACCAAGAAGATTGGGTTCAGGTATTTTCCAATCCATGCAGTAATGTCGGCTTGCTTCACCGTCAAAAGATACGCGAGGCTAAAGAAAATTGCTGTAAAGATGAACATACCCAGCGTTTGGTATTTAGCGGGAATCAAGGGAGCAAATCCAGTGGCAAAGGCCGTTGCTGGTAGACGTGGCGTGGCAAACAATGGTCCGATGACAAAGTGAAATGCAGCCACGATAGTTAATGCAAACCAGCGTGAAACTGGACGGGCAACATCGTATAAACCATCACTATCAGTCAGTGAAACGGCGAGCATTGCCAAATATGGGACAACCGTTCCGGTTACAACAAAACCAATTGCAGCTGGCAACCAATTTGAACCTGCCATCTGTCCGAGATGAATTGGGAAAATTAAATTTCCGGCTCCAAAGAACATTCCAAAAATTAGCGAGGCTAGCAGGATTGTCTTTTTAATACTAGTCTTTTCATTATTCATTAAAGGTTCCTCATTCTACTTATATTTTGTTATCATTATCCAGAAGAGTTGCCCTCTTGTCAAATATAAAATATGGTGTAAACTGATTTAAGTGGGTTATAGTGTTAGTTAGTGAATAATGGGCAAGGCGTCTCGTAACTAACACTACATCCTTACGTAAGTATTTTAAACAATTTAAAAAATAACATTCCTATCAAGAGTTCAGGGAGGGACTAGACCCGATGATCTGACGCCAGCGTACCCAATTTGGGCGATGTGGTAACTTCTAGCAGATAGGCGTAATGATCTCAGATGACATGCGCCCTATCGTATGTCATTTTTTGTTGAGAAAGTACATTACGAAAATTTTAATTTATAGGAGCAACATATCATGGTAGAAAAACGTTTATTTACTTCAGAATCAGTTTCAGAAGGGCACCCCGACAAGGTTTCTGACCAAATTTCAGATGCGATCTTGGATGCAATTTTAAAGCAGGATCCGCAAGCTCGGACAGCAATTGAAACGTCTGTCACAACTGGCTTCGTCAATATTTTCGGCGAAGTTTCAACCACTGCGTACGTTAACATGAACCAAATCGTGCGTAAGACCCTCAAGCGGATTGGGTATGCTGATCCTGACGCAGGTTTCTTGGCTGATGATATTCACGTTTCACTGACAATCGACGAACAATCTCCTGACATTGCTCAAGGTGTCGACCAAGCAATTGAGCAACGTGAAGACGGGGGTGTCGATCCACTCGACCAAATTGGTGCCGGTGATCAAGGCCTCATGTTTGGGTACGCAACGAATGAGACTGACCAATATCTGCCACTCTCGGTCGTTCTCTCACATGCATTGGTTCGCAAGCAAGCTGCCGTTCGTCGTTCAGGTGAATTGCCTTACCTGTTGCCAGATGCGAAGGCGCAAGTCACAGTTGAGTTGGATCAAAATGGAAAAGCAGTTCGGATTGAAGCAGTCGTTTTGTCGACGCAACATCGCGACACCGTTGACCTTGACCAGCTGCGCAAGGAAGTTCGCACGGCGATCATCGATCAAGTTCTGCCACAAGAATTGGTCGATGAAAAAACTCATTATTACATTAATCCAACTGGACGCTTTGTGATCGGCGGACCAAAGGGTGATTCTGGAATGACTGGGCGCAAGATTATTGTTGATACGTATGGTGGTTACGCGCGTCATGGCGGCGGTGCATTCTCAGGAAAAGACGCGACCAAGGTTGACCGCTCAGCTGCGTATGCCACTCGTCATATAGCCAAAAACATTGTGGCTGCTGGTTTGGCTGATCGGATCGAAATCCAAGTCGCTTATGCAATTGGGGTGGCCGCACCAGTTTCGATTGCCGTTGACACCTATGGAACTGGTAAGGTTGCCGATGCTGATTTAGTCAAGGCAATCCGCGATTTGTTTGAGTTGCGTCCGGCTGGAATTATCGCCGACCTTGATCTTCGCAAGCCACGCTATGAAGCCACGGCGGCGTATGGTCACTTCGGCCGTCCTGAGCTTGATTTGCCTTGGGAACGTTTGGATAAGGTTGAAGAGTTAAAGAAATATTTTAATCTATAACGTGTTGTTCTAGCTATGTAATATTGTCTTTTGTTTGATCAGCTTCGCTAAAGATTCTTTACATTCGGATGGCCCTGCACGAGTCACTTACTATTATTATTTAAAAGCCACCACGCAAGTGAAAAAATGGCCAAGGCGGTTCATAGCTAGAACTACACACATTAACTTATATAAAAATAAAACAGACTTCGTACACGCTTTCATTTGCGTGGGGCTAGGTCTGTTTTTTTGATTTATGAGGCTAAAAAAGGGTGGCATTATTTTGGAATCAAGCTTACATTTATCTCTTCTCGTCAACGCCAGGATTATCAATCGCCAACAACGCTAGCATCACCATCACCAAATTCGATTTTGACGAATACGCAATATAATACGGATTCCAGCTAGATGCAAACTTGTTCTTATAATGATGCAATCCTTCAAATGAATAAATTTTTGAGCCAAACTGATACACCAAATTAGCCATTCTTTCACGAACGAAACCTTGTGTGTTAATTCCCACATTTGCGAGCGGCGACATTCCCAGATTAAACGTATTAAAGCCAACTTCCTGAGCATATTCAAATGCCTTCACAAACAAAACATCCATCGTTCCATTTGGGGACTCCTTTGAAAAACGCATTAGGTCAACCGTCATCTGATTTTCCGTGTGTGAAGTGACTAACGTAGCAAAGGCGACAATTCGTCCATTTGTATGCTGCAAAATCCCAGTTTCATAACGTTGCAGATATTCTTCATCAAAATAACCCAGCGAAAAGCCTTTCTCATCGCGGCCATTTAACCATTCATCAGAAATCGCATGCAGCTCCTGCATTGTTTCTTGAGAATATGGTGGTTGCAAAATGCTAAAGGTAAAGCCTGCCGCCGTTGCTTGATTAATCTCGCTCCGAATGTTGGCAAACTTCTTCCCAGCGGTCTTAAAAGTCGTCGTATCAACCCACGCTTCCTCACCAAGCTTCAAGAAATTATACCCAAACTCGTGCGCCATCATCGCAATTGACTCTGAAACCTCATAGAATACTGGCTGGTAACCCAACCGATCCGCTTCAATAATAAATGCATCTAACGCCTGTTTGAAATCATCTTGCGCGCCAAATGGATCACTCATCATCACTGCTTTATTATTCACAAGCCGGAACTGAATTGCCACACTATCTTCATAATAAAAGACGCGTTTGTCGCCCAGAAATACTAAATTTGAATAATGATTATCACCTAGCGCCAAAATATTTTGCACGCGTTCTTCATCAAAGCTTTCGCCCAACAACTGAGTCCGGCCAGCAAAATAACGAACCAATGCTAGTGCCGCCAAAACTACAATCAAAATCGCAATGAGCCCCGTTATCCACCAATGCATCGATGGTAATAAGAACAAGATGTGATGCTCTCCTGGTTTAAAATGTGTCTTGAAAGTTGGCAGATTAGCAATTCCCAGCGCAATGTATGCAAAGAAAATCACACCATATATTAAGCCATCCACAATTTGTGATTCCCATGCGTAGATAAATTGATCGCGAGTCAAAGTCGGTTTGATGAAAATAGTCATCAACAGCAAGAAGACAAACAACAGCAGTGACTGCCAATGCTGATGGAAAAAGAAGACATATGCAATCCCAACAACTTGAATGATCAAGGTTGGTACGAAAGCACGTTTAACCTTGTTCATGATTCCACGACCCGCCACCAGTAGCATAAAGCCGATGAAAATATTTGGCAATTGCAAAATCAAATGGGATTCCCACGGCGTAAAGCGTTCAATTAAGTCAATTTTTTGTAGAGATCCTGGAAAAGTTCCGGTCAAAATCAGAGTGATTCCTTCAAAATAGAGCAAGAATGACACGATTTTATGCATGACACTCGTAGCCACTGACTTTGGCACGCCCCGAAAATCATTGTTAATATCGGTCAAGGCCCGCCAGATAAAGATAAATAAACTAATTACAAATGGCGTCACGGTGTAGCTCAAGCGATAAATCAGAACCCACAAGAATGACGAACCAATGTCCATCCCCAGTGTTCGCAAACCAAGAATCATCACCAAGTCAAAGCTGCCCCAAGCTCCCGGAATCAGTGTGACAACTCCGATGACTTGAGCCGCAATAAAGAGCGGATAAACATGCCAATAAGCGACAGGCATTCCAAATAGAAAGCCAATCAACAAGAATGCACCAACGTTTGCAAGCCATTCACCAAGCGACACAATCGTCAGACGAACACTGATCGCCCGTGGAAACAAATGTTCTAGGTGGTACCGTTTTTTTGTGACCAAAAGCCCGATAAATGGAAAGAAAATCCCGATTAACAGCCACAAGAAATGATGTTGAATCTGGCTATCGCGTTTGAGTATCTCAAGGGCCAAAGAATGCAAACTTAAAATAGAAAGGCCCGTCATTGACCACCAGTAAAATTGACGTAAATTAGCTTGACTGACACTATTTTTTCCAAAGGCGACCTGATGCAATTTGGTACTTACAAATCCACCTGTATCAACCATTCTACGCACTGCATTCGCCGCCCAAATTGTTAACCACTCACGCCAATGCAGTTTCTTCTCTGGAGCTAATGCACGCTGCAAGAAGTAGTCATAGCCTAACGCGACGCTCCCAAGCAAAATTCCGGTGATGAAAAAAATAATAAACAGGCTCGTTGGAATTTCTTTAAAAATTTGCAAAAGTGGTTTAAAGTTCAAGCGTTTAATTAAGACACCCAGCTCAAAAAACACCGCAAATGCCGTTGCGATTCCGACAATTTTACGAACTAATGCTCCTCGCGACTTAACTGGTTTCATAATTGGTGCTCCTGTAAAAATCCTACTGTGATCTTAGCAAATAATTTTGGTTCTGTTTGCATAATTAAATGCGTCCGCCATTTGACTATTTTTAAATACCCATTTGCCAGATTATCAACAATTTTTTGCGTCTGCGAACGGCGAATAAAATCAAACTGGCCCACAAACACTAAAGTTGGCGGTGTGTCTCGCGCTAAGTCAGTAAAACAAACTCCGGGTTCTTCAAACATGAGCTGAGTTTGCAAATATTTCCGATGAAAAAATGGATGCCAGGTACGGGTCAACTTCAATAGCCGTACCAACACACATGCCACCCAAACAATTGGCGCATACAATCCATCCAAAGTCAGATTCGGCGCATTCAACACCATCGCTTTGACATAGTTCGGATGGTCATACGTATACCGCAACGCCAGATTTGCCCCATCACTGTACCCTACCAAAATCATTTGCTCGACATTCAAAACTTGACGCAGTTCCTCAAGATCACTCGCCAATTCAGCATAAGTTAAATCAGCTGCTGCATTTGTAGACCTACCATGCCCACGCGAATCAACCGCAATCACTCGATATTTGCTGGCATAAGTTGCAATTTGATGCTTGAAATCAGCGGAACTTCCATTGTTTCCATGCAGTAAAACCAGCACCTGCTTGGTAGCATCGCCATATTGAGTGTATGCAATGCTACTTCCATCTTTAGTTGTAAATTGCATTGTATCACTCCTCGTTTCATCAATTATTTTCTAGCGTTTGTTGAAATTTTTCATAATATTCATGCAGACACGCCAGAATTTGCTGTCCAATCAAAGCATAATCATCTGTTGGCAAATTCGCCTGAGAAATTCTAATATAACCCGGTTGTGAACCAAATCCCAAACCATCCATCAAAACTACGCCATTCTTCTTAGCGAGGTTCAAAAGAAAATCAATTTCTTGAAAATCGTTTGTTAAATACTTCCGGAAAGCTGCGCCATAATTCTTTTCTGCTAATTCGTAAATGTTGATCATCACATAATATTTATGTGTTATCTGGCTGGTCGTCAAGTGGCAACCCCAAAGCATTCATCAGCTTCGCATATCGCTTGGCAACCAAAAACTTTGCTTGATTAGTATAGTCGTCTGCCTTTAAGTTCACAAGATGATCCAGTGCAAATAGCATCATCTGAATTTGTTGTGGAGTCGACAAACCACCTGTATGTGAAAGACCGATCGAACGGCTATCAGCTACAATTCGGTCAATAAAATGCATATGTTTAACATCAAGCGAAATCTTAGCCAGCCGCTTTTCTAACTCATGCTGGGCAGATGCTGGTAATTTCTCAATTAGATGATTAAAAACATTTTCTTCGTTCAGCGCAATCAGCCCTAGCCGCCAACCTGTGGCTCCATACAATTTTGAAAATGAATAGACTA
This sequence comes from Lactobacillaceae bacterium, assembly GCA_031289615.1. GTDB lineage: Bacteria > Bacillota > Bacilli > Lactobacillales > Lactobacillaceae > Weissella. The sequence continues at coordinate 24,177 of JAITPD010000007.1, forward strand.
GCAACGTATTGTAAGGTACCACCGCATAAATTGATTTGAAATTTTGAATAAATGGTCCATAGACATCATCCGTAATAATCATTAGCTCTGGATTCAGCGCCACCATCTTTTTAATTTCATCTAGAACGCTTGCACTAAATGCGTGTGCTCCTGGATTTGAAGGATTCACTACAAAGAGTGCCTTAATCGCAGAATCACGCAACTTTTCAATTTCGTCGGCCGGAATCTGCCAGTTATTTTCTTCTTTAGAACTCAAATCAACTTCCACTAACTCATAGTCGTTTAGCTCTGGGATTTGTAAATACGGAGTGAAGATCGGCGTGTTCATTGCAATCTTGTCGCCCGGCTGAATCAATTTATTTTCCTTGAGCGAATTAAAAATATAGACAATTGCCGCCGTTCCGCCTTCAGTTGGAAAGAGGCGCGTTTGATCAGCCAGCGGAATTCCATTATACAAAGTCGCCTGCAGATAATGATTTAAAATCACCTCTGTGTGTTGAAGCACCCGACTTGGCACCGGATAATTGTTGCCAATCGCACCATTCGTCCACTCAGCAATGACGGATTGGCGGTCTTGTTTCAACGTCTCTGTGACATAATTCAGAGCCCGTTGCAAAAATTTAGCTACTTCATCATCCTTTTTTTCATCTAAAAAAAGGGCGAAACGCTCAACAATTCCTTTTTCGTCTGTGTAGCCAGCCAAATCGCCAGTATTAAAAGTTCGTTGCGCTTCTTGCACGCCAAACTCTACCAACAGATTATTGGCAAGTCGCGCATTCGTGTTGATCCAATTTGGATTCCCACGACCGGCATTCAAAAATACGCCACCTTTAGCGTTTTCCTCTGCCATCCCCAACATCCTGGCACTAATCTCAAAAGCGTTTAACCGTGCCAACTTTTTTTCGTCTAAATCTGGCATTTTCAGTGATCCTTTCATGCATGTTTTTAAAATTATTTAATTTCAAATTCAACAAGATAGCGTAATTTCACTTGATCATTGTGATAAACAACGTGTTCATTATACCGCAACCAGTAGCCCGGCACACCTTGCACTGAATCATAGCCATTCGGTGCATCATATAGATCAGGTCTTGGCATCTCGGTCTCATAAATCTTGCCAACTGCGACTTCGGCCAAAAATAAATAATATTTGTTAGAATAAGCCAGCGCAAACCCGTTTGAATAATTCATTGATTTCGAACTTTCACTCTCTTTGGCAAAATATAATCCGGCACCGAACATTCTCCCTGTTAGAAACGTTCCTGTTGGTGGACGAAGCTTTAACCCCGTTTCTAAAATACTTAAAATATTTTCAGTCCGGGTTCCGTGGACGAGATCAAGCGTTGATAGATTTTGTGGATTATAGCGAACAAAATTGTCCATGTTATTAATGCGAAAAATATTTGTGACAGTAAACTGCATATGGTGATGATTTCCATCTCTAAGCATTTGTTGAATCTGCTGAAACTCTGCTTCATGATTGCCACAAGTCACCATTTCAATACCCAGCTGATGATATTTTGCTTCTAAGTTTTTAATGTGTTGAATCTGTGGTGAACCCACAATTGTACTGGTCGTATCAAGTAACTCGCGCATCGCATCGATTTTGTCCGATGAATCTAAAATATAATGTTCAATCGGAAGGTTACGATCAAACTTAACAGGCATCGTTAAATAAAATTGATTGCTGAGTTGTACCATGCTTTCCTTGCTCTCATGATGCGCAATTAACAATTCCGCTAAATCCAATTGTTTAGTCGCCAACGTAATTTGATGTTGCGTAACCTTTCCAAGTGGTGTGTGAATTGACTTTTCTACAAATACCATATTGTCGACAAATAATTGATGAATTAAACGTAGCACACCAGTATCAACTTGACTTTCCTCTGCTCGTTTAGTATTAAATTCTAATTGATATGGTTTACTCTCTGTTTTATCCCCATCAGTTTTGATTGAAATTTCAACTTCATTATACCCTTCCTGCAGATAATGTTTCCGCCTTTTTTCCAAATCAACCCGCGCCTTGAGCAAGTCATCAAACACAAGATCATGCATTAAATCATCATTCTTCAAAATTTTTATTCTATAACCCCTTGATAAATTTCGCTCAAGAGTCAATTCAACAAAATTATTAATGGCCTCATTCAGGTCAACTTGTGAAAGGGCAATTCGTTTAATCAATGTCATCTGTAACACCAAACAAGGCATTCTCAATGTCAGTTGCTAAATCAAGAACATCACCCGGATACTTTGCTTTAATCAAAATCTCTACAACTTTTGTGACTCGCTCTATTTGAGTCAGCTCATCCGGTTGTGCTTTCGCTGATGGCTCTGCTGTTTTCTTGGTAATCGGTTGAACGTTAGAATAGATTTGCCAAAACGTGACTTGGCTGGGTTTAAAACTACGCCATGCTTCTCGCTCAATATCATAAACTTTGATGAAATCTTGCACGAAAGCCGTTGAATGCGGGTCATCATTTGTTTTTCCTTGTGGAGTAGCCTTCCGTTGATTAATAATCTGATAATTACGAGTGAATTTACGCTCAGTCAGCGTTCCATCTTGCTTAACCCACTGAACTTCAACAATTCCCGCGCCAAGTGCAGCAATAATATCATTAATCTCGTTTGCCTTCAAAACCTTGCTCCTTTCGTTATTGAGTTTTCTTAATTATAGCAAATTCGAGCTAACAATTGCCTTGAATTCCTTCGCTAACCCGTAAAATTTCTGCTTCGAAATAAAAGTTAGTTGTTTTGTTGAAGTTCGCCTAAAAATTTTCTAAATCAAGAGATGAACTCCGAAAACATTGAGATAATTTGTTATACTATAGTTGTTGAAATGTCTCTCAAACAAGAAAGCGAGCACCAACATGCCATATAAAAATATTGTTTTTGACTACGACGGAACTTTAGCTGATTCAACGAACCTAATCGTTAATAGTGTCCAGGCCACGTTTGAAGCTCAAAATTTTGATGCGCCTACTCCGGCCGATATTATCCAATACATTGGCACTCCTCTCACAAATTTCTTGCCAAAATTAGCTCCGCGCGAACTTTCTGAGCTTGAACTTACGACGATGGTTAATAATTATCGAAAGACTTCTAAAAGTTCAGAAAATTCTGAAAGCATCAAATTGTTCTCTGGCATTGCAGATTTACTGACAGATTTAACCAACCAAGATATTAATTTATTTATCTTAACGTCAAAAAATACTGAAATTGCCCGCCGTAATACCGCTGTTTTGGATATTACTGATAAATTCAAGGCAATTATTGGTGCTGATATGGTTGCAAAGCCTAAGCCAAATCCAGCTGGTCTATTAAAATTAGTCAATGATTATAATTTGGTCCCCACTGAGACGCTGATGGTTGGTGACACGACCTTTGATATTCAAATGGCCAATGCGGCAAACATTGATAACGTCGCTGTGACCTGGGGCGCGCATGACCTTCCGACACTTGAAAGGGCCAACCCAACTTACATTGCTAGCGATGTTTCACAATTGGCTGATAACATTCTTTCTTAAACATTTGTAGAGACCGATTTATTTCAGCCTCTTTTTTACTCTTCATAATTTTGAATGTATGAAAAAAAGCATCACTCTTGCAGAAATCCCGGTAACTTTCTGGACCTATCTTGGCCAAAATATCAGGTCCACTTTAAAGATGGTGCTTTTCGTTTACGCTACAATTGAGCCTTCAAATTGCGAATTGTACAGATCTGCATATTGGCCACCCTTTGCCATTAATTCATTGTGCGTTCCAGTTTCAACAATCGCTCCGTGTTGCATCACCAGAATCCGGTTGGCATCACGAATAGTTGACAAACGGTGCGCCACAACGAAACTAGTTCGATTATCCAACAATCGTGCCATTGCATCCTGAATTAACTTTTCAGTTCGGGTATCAACTGAACTAGTCGCTTCATCCAAGATCAAAATTTCTGGATTAGCCAAGAACGCCCGTGCAATCGTCAAAAGTTGGCGCTGGCCTTGCGAAATATTACTTGCAGACTCATTCAAAACCGTATCATAGCCATCTGGCAGCGCAGTAATAAATTCATCCACGTGTGCCATTTTAGCAGCCGCAAATACTTCTTCGTCTGTTGCATCAAGGCGTCCATATCGCAAATTGTCCATGATTGTTCCGGCAAAGAGCCACGTATCTTGCAAGACCATCGCAAAATGACTGCGCAAATCTTCGCGTGAAATTGCCTTTGTATCAACACCCTTCAAGCGAATCGTTCCATTTGTTGTATCATAGAAACGCTCCAAAAGATTGATCATTGTTGATTTACCAGCTCCGGTCGGCCCAACAATCGCCACCATTTCACCCGGCTTAACCGACAAACTATAATCCGTCATAAGCGGTTGATCCGGCAGATAGCTGAATTCAACGTGCTGGAATGCCACCAGTTCATCAGTTTCTTCTGGTTCCTTTGCAATCGCGGTCTCATCAATCATCTCGAGTTCATCTAGGACTTCAAAAATTCGTTCCGCTGAAGCTACCGTTGATTGAATCGTATTCGTCAAATTGGCAATCTGGGTAATCGGCTGGCTAAATTGGTTTGTGTACTGCAACATTGCCTGCACATCACCCAAGCTAATCGTTCCGCTGGCGACCTTCAACCCACCAATCACGGCCATTGCAAGATAATCCAAGTTGTTCAAGAAACGCATCAATGGATAAATCAGGGTTGAGACAAACTGCGCTTTCCATGCTGAACGGTAAAACTTTTTATTTCGTTGGTCAAAATTATCAACTACTGTTTCCTCATGATTAAAGGTCTTAACCACCGTTTGCCCGCTAAAAGTTTCTTCAATTTGATCATTCAACAATCCCAAATCAGCTTGTTGTTTGCTAAAGAAACGTTGCGAAAGGGGAGCAATCGTTCGTACCACAATGATGCTAAGCGGAACCGTCAAAAATGCGACGATTGACAACTGCCAGCTAATTGTTAGCATGAAATAAATTACACCGACGAAGCTTAAGGCCGAAGTCACCAACTGAATTAACGACTGATTCAACGTCCCAGAAATATTATCCATATCATTAATCATACGAGACATAATATCGCCATTATTGTGCGTATCAAAATAGCGAATTGGCAAATGTGCCATCTTCTTCTTAAAATCATGCCTCAAAAAATAAACTGTTCGTTGTGCAATCTTGGTCATGATAAACTGCTGCGTTACCGAGAAAATCGCGCTAATCGTATAAATAACTGCCACGATCAACAAGATATGTCCAACTTGTGCCATATCAATGTGAATCCCAGTCTTAGCCGTAATTGATTTAGTCACACCGTCAAAAATCACGGTCGTTGCTTCACCCAAAATTTTAGGGGCACGCACCGACAAAATTACAGAAACCGCTGCAATCACCAATGAGAACACGACTCCGGCAATATCACGCCGTAAATATTTAAATAATCGCAGGACTGTTGGCCAAAATGACGCAGCTTTTTCTGCCTTTTGCCCCATCCGCATTCCACCTCTACGCATGTAGTCCCACCTCCTTCAAATCTTCGTCCGACAACTGGCTGTGCATAATTTCTTGATATTGCTCATTCGTCTTGGCCAACTCGTCGTGGGTTCCCATGCCTGTGATTTGGCCGTTTTCCAATACAATAATTAAATCAGCATTCATCACGGTAGCAATCCGTTGCGCCACAATGACTTTGATCGAATCATGCAACCGAGGATCAGTGTTAATCGCCTTACGCAAATTCGCATCAGTTGCAAAATCGAGCGCTGAGAACGAATCATCAAAAACATAGACCAGAGCTTGCTTGATCAGTGTTCGTGCAATGGCTAACCGTTGGCGTTGTCCACCTGAGAAATTACCACCATTTTGTTCAACGGTCATATCAAGTCCGCCTTGTTCCGCTACGAAATCAGCTGACTGGGCGGTAACTAAAGCGGCATTCATTTCTTCTTCAGTTGCGTCATGTTTACCATATTGCAGATTTGAGCGAACCGTACCGCTAAACAAGACCGCCTTTTGCTGGGTAATCGCAATGGCAGCGTGCAGGTCGTGTTGCGTAAGTTGCTTAATATCAACACCATTCAACAAGATGCGTCCCTTTGTCGGATCAATCAAGCGCGGAATCAGATTCATAAACGTTGATTTACCAGCACCAGTGCCGCCGATAATCGCCAGTGTTTGACCACTTTGCACCGTGAAATTCAAATCTTTTAATACTGGCCGGTTTGCATTTGGAAATGTGTATTCGACATGATCAAAAACTAGACTTGGCTTTTCATTTGGTAACTCAAGCGCTTTTTCTGGATCGTGCACCAGATCACGTTCGTCCATGACAGCATTAACCCGATCGGCAGAAGCTTGCGCCCGTGGCACCACTGTAATAACCATTGAAAGTTGCATAAAGCTCATCAAAATCTGGGTCGCATACGTCAAAAACGCCACCAAATTTCCGACCGGCATCATTCCTTTACCAATAAACGTTGCACCAAACCAAACGATTCCAATATTGGTCGCTGATAAAATGAACTGCATGATAGGAAACATCATGGCCGTCGTAGTGAAAACGACCCGCGCCGTGTGCGTCAAATCTTTGTTCGCTCCAGCAAACTTATCAATTTCAAATTGATCCCGGTTAAATGCACGTATCACCCGCACACCAGAAAGGCCTTGCTGAAAAATCAGATTAATCTTGTCGACTTTTTCCTGCATTTTCTTGAAACGTGGCATCGCAATCGCCATGTTAACGAACACGGAAATCGCCAATAATGGCAACGCAACTGCAAAAACCATTGTCAGGTTCCGGTCGAGATTCCACACCATAATCGAAGCGCCAATCAACATAATTGGTGACATCAACATCATACGGAGCGCCGTTTGAAAGACGTTTTGCAGCTGGGTGACGTCGTTGGTTGTTCGCGTAATCAGTGTTGCATCCCCAAACTTGTCGACATTTTGGACATCCATGTGCGTAATCTTATGAAATAAATCATGGCGCAACTTCATCCCAAGCCGCTGACTCTGCGTTGCTGCAAAATACACATTTAAAACAGCTCCAGTGATTCCCATGAAAGCGATCCCTAGCATAATTGCGCCCATATGCCAGATGTACGGTTGATTATTCTGTGCGATTCCCTTGTTGATAATATGACTCGTAATCGTTGGCAGAGATAAATCCGCTGCGACTTGCATAATTAAGAAAAAGATGGCGAGCAAAACGTAAGGCATTTGTAGATATTTTTTACCAATTCGATACATTGGAACCTCCTGAAACTCCTTGATGCTAGTGTGTTTAGCATTGCGCAGAGCTAATTATTATTTTATGTAACTTGGAATAAATTCATTTATTAATAATACTCTTTTTTTGTTAAATAATCTAACAATAAGAACTTTTCATTCGTATTAAGTTGGCATAATTAAAACCGCCACCTGTAAGTTCCATGACCTTAACGATCAATTCCTTACAAATAACGGTTATGTATTATTTACTTATGGCTTTTTAATTTATAAGTTATAAGTAACACAATTATTCCGATTAATAGAAGTATCAACGAAAATTTAACCCCAATAATCTGACCAACTAAAAAATATATTGGTACGCAAATTAGAACAAAAATAAGTATGTTAATTAAGTCACTGGTTAAATTGCTTTTCATATGCTGTTCCTCCATTTATTTTATGTTGCATTCACTTGTGACCCTTACCAATGCCTGCCCAGGCTGCTCCATTCGCTGTTCCAGCATAGTCACATGACCAACCACCATAGAATGATTGGCTGATGTTTCCCAACTGCGCAAAATGTTTCACATGACCTGAGTCCCAATTCTCCGGCGCTTGTGGTACATTGACTGCGCTGGCGAGGCTTCCCCACGAATCATTACACCAATAATCCGTAATCGTACTATTGTTTGATAACTGAATCACTAACCCAAATCCATTGTCAGTCACATAATTGGCTTCTTGCTTCAATTTTGCATTAATAGGCGCCGTGATTCCCCATGCTCCAGCCGGGCCTAAGTTAATTGTGAAACTTTGATTGGCGCCCATTCCATTCAATTTATCATACAATTTCAAGGTATTAGAATAATCCCACGCCACGATACGCCCGGTTCCAGACGGTTCAATGTGGGCCGTCACAGGATCTGCTCCTGATGAAACAATCCGGTTACCAACTGTATCGCCATTGATTCGGTTGCTCCAAAAAAAGCCAAACAACATTAGACACACGGCAAATGTTCCAACGATTTTCATCCATTTTTTCATAGTATTGCTCCATCAATTTTAAGTTTGATGAAAATAATAATCATGACCCTCGCTAGTCACAATTGACTCAATGGCCAATACCTTTTAAATAACGATTATGTATTATTTATTTTCATTTTGATTCTTCAAAATTTTGTGAATTTTATTCAAAACATCCAATATTCCCCACAACAATATACAACCAACTACCTCTAAGCCAACCGTCCAATCCATGATATCACCTCAAGTATTAATTTTTGTCCCGTGTCAATATAGCATATTACTTTTAAATTTGTCGAACGTTAACTATATTGGGCGACAAAAAAACGCCATCCATAAGAATTCTGACCTTAAAGATCAAGTCCTTACAAATAGCGTTTATTTAGCGAGCCAAATTACTTAACAGCAACTGAGGCTCCAGTTTCTTCCAACTTAGCTTTCAATTCGTTAGCTTCGTCTTCTGAAAGTCCTTCTTTAACGATTGATGGAGCGTTGTCTACAAGATCCTTAGCTTCCTTCAATCCCAATCCAGTAACTTCACGAACAGCCTTGATTACTTGAACCTTAGCAGTTCCGGCTGAAGTCAACTCAACGTCAAATTCAGTCTTGGCGTCGGCTGCACCGGCACCAGCTGCACCAGCGGCTGCAACAGGAGCTGCTGCTGAAACACCAAATTCTTCTTCAATTGCTGAAACCAAGTCAGCCAAGTCCAAAATCGTAGCTTCCTTCAATGAAGCGATGATTGAATCTTTATCAAATGCCATGATAATAATCTCCCTTAAGTTTGCCTATACGGCGTAGTTTGTAGTGTTTTTAGGAAAAATCCTAAGAGCAAATCTGTTGAGCTTATGCTTCAGCAGCTTCGTCTTTTGCGTCTGATACAGCCTTAACTGCATAGGCGACGTTGCGGATAGGTGCTTGCAATGTTGACAACAACATTGATAGCAATCCATCACGGTCTGGCAATGAAGCGTACTTGTTGATATCTTCGACACCAGCAATAGTTCCATCAACCACACCACCCTTGATTTCAAGGGCTTCGATTTCATCAGCGTACTTCTTCAAGATACGTGATGGAGCGATTGCATCTTCATTTGAAAATGCAACGGCTGAAGGACCAACGAACAAGTCTTTCAGTTCTGACAAGTCAGCCACATCAACGGCACGTGTCAAAACCTTGTTCTTGATAACCTTCAACTCTACGCCTTCTTCACGCAATGACTTACGCAAATTGTTGGCTTGTTCAACCGTCAATCCACGCACGTCAACAACAACTGAAGAAGCAGCTGCCTTAAATTTGTCAGCCACTTGATCAACTAGTTGTGCTTTAACAGCAATAGTTGCTTCACTCATGGTAATGATTCCTCCTATTTAGATTTGATTCTAACTAAGAACCCCCAACACATAATTGTGCCGGGGGTTCAAATTCGCTTACGCTCATTTTCACTTCCTCGGCAGGGTATTAAGGCATATAGCCACCGGCGTCTTAGGTAGAATCGATTTAATTCATCAACTAATATACCAGATTACTCTGGGAAATGTCAATGAACATAGCCAACTTTTTTAATTACAATGAAGTAACATCCAAGTTGATAGCAGGTCCAAAGGTTGAGGCAATTGAAACGTGCTTTACATAAGCACCCTTAACTGCGGCTGGACGAGCCTTCAAAACAACGTCAGAGATAGTCTTGATGTTTCCAACAAGCTTGTCAGCGTCGAATGAAACCTTACCAACAGGAACAGCAACGTTTCCGTCACGGTCCGTCCGGTAAGTAACCTTTCCGGCTTTTGACTCTTCAACGGCCTTAGCAACGTCGAAAGTAACAGTTCCAGTCTTAGGGTTAGGCATCAATCCCTTAGGACCCAATGCACGTCCAACCCGTCCAACTTGCGCCATCATATCTGGTGTTGCAATTGCGACGTCGAAATCCAACCAACCTTCAGAGATACGTTGAACCAAGTCAGCGGCTCCAACAACGTCGGCTCCAGCTGCTTCAGCTTCCTTTGCCTTGTCTCCTTGAGCGAAGACAACAACGGTTTGGTCTTTACCAGTTCCGTTTGGCAAAACAACTGCACCACGTAATTGTTGGTCAGCTTGACGTGTGTCTACGTTCAAGTTGAAAGCAATTTCAACGGTTGAATCAAACTTGGCAAAGTCAATGTCCTTTACCAATGCGGCAGCTTCGTCCAAAGTGTACAACTTTTCAGCGTCCACCTTTTCTGCAGCTGCGATATATTTCTTTCCATACTTCTTAGCCATGGTAGCTATTCCTCCTTGCAAATGCGGTCAAACGGTCAATGACCTCCCGCTTGATCATGCCTAGTTTCCTATGCGATCCGTACATGTACGGCTCAATATCGATTTATCGTCTGTCGACAACAAATTATCCTTCAACAACGAAGCCCATTGAACGTGCAGTACCTTCGATCATGCGAACAGCTGCATCTACGTCAGCTGCGTTTAGATCTTGCATCTTAGTCTCAGCGATTTCTTTGACTTGCGCCGCAGTAACCGTTGCTACCTTCTTAGTGTTAGGCTCTCCTGAACCCTTTTCAATACCAGCTGCCTTCTTCAAAAGAACTGCTGCTGGAGGTGTCTTAGTGATGAAGTCGAATGAACGATCTTCGTACACAGTGATGACAACAGGAATCAAAAGACCCCCTTGATCCGCTGTCCGAGCGTTAAACTCTTTGGCGAACCCCATGATGTTAACACCAGCTTGTCCCAATGCAGGACCAACTGGAGGAGCAGGTGTAGCCTTACCGGCCGGAATCTGCAACTTAACAATACTTGAAACTTTCTTAGCCACGATTGTATCCTCCTTCGTGCTTGTGGTATAAAATGGCGAGTTTCGATTTCCGCCTCCCACATATGTCTGTTGCCAAACATACTTTAATATAATACCAAAATGCCTGACTAATTACAAGGGGAAGTGTTTTCCAAGGTACGATACTCCATCTTTTCGGAAAAATTTTAGAAGCAAAGATGAACTTATTAAACGTTTTATGAATTTCAACTAATTTAGTTCTCATTATGTTTTAATAATATTGTTGCTACGTCGCCCATTAATCTTTAGGAGAAATATCTATGAACAAGAAAATTATTAATATCGCTTCAGCTCTTGCAGCTTCCCTCACAATTGGTACAGCTGCCTTGCCAATCGTCACTGCCTCAGCTTGCGTCTTCCCTTCTTACAATCCGTGCGTTCCTGTAACAACGTTGGATGGCAATCAAACCCTTTCAACTAACTTGACGATTAGTAGCGGGCACAAGTTGGTAATTGGAAATGACTTTATTCTTAACAATGGCGCTACATTAACAATTGAGAAGGGCGCAACGTTGGAGGTTAAAGGAAAGTTGCAACTCATCGAGAAGAGTTCGATCAACAATTCAGGATACATAAACTCTCGCTGGCTTTGTGTTTTTGGCTATTCCACCGTCAACAACTCGAGCTTAATTGAATCTAACAGTACCGGCTTTTATGACCCTGATATTGCTGGTGATGGTGATCTTTATAACTTAAATGGTGGAATTACCCGTTTTCGTAAAACAAATCCACAAATTGATTACATGCGCTATTCTATCAAAGTTAACCCTGATTTTTTTAACGACTATATTTTTGAAGATGCAGTAACTGGTCAAAAAACTACACTTTCAACTGATAATGGTTTCATCTTGCTTCTTAAAAGTCCTTCATTATTTGGACACAAGGGCTGGATTTATCAAATTGACGGAAACCGTCGAGGATTTAATGCTACAGGTGTCAAAGAATGGATTGATATTCCAAAACATGAAAACTTTCCAGTCATTAACCCATTTGAAAATGTTAAATTTTCAGGAAACACACTTACAGGACTAAATCCTAATTTGACTTATCATATCGATCTATACGACACTGTCGGAGGGAGTTCAGCTCTTCACGAACCAAATCCTCGTATTACCGTGGATTTGAAGAAAGGGCTCACAAATTACCAATGTGTCTCACAAGGATATTATGAAGTTACTGCAACATATGAAGATGGAAGTGTTCCCGTAATATTCACAGATACATTTTCATTCGCTAAATAATTAACTAAAAAACAATCCAGCCAAATCAATGGTCGGATTGTTTTTTGTTTGTCTATTGATCAACCCTTGGTGAAACAAGTTGCAGGATCCCCGCAATCACGTTCACAAAGATCAATGTCACAACACCCAAAGCTGTCGTATTTGGCCGTGTTCCCTTATATGCCTTGTAACTCATCACTGTCAGTGGAATCATCCAAGCCAATGGAATTATAAACCAACCAACTCCTATCGTCGTCAACAAGTTCAAGATAAATGCCGCCAACAATGCTCCGTTTCCAGCCTGATCAGGATAAGGTACATTCGGTTCATTCCAGTTAACAGTCGTTGTGCTAACTTCTGGCTCTGCAGACTCCGTATATGAATCCAGCCTGACAATAATTGCCTCAGATCCGGAACCGTAAATCTCTACCTCATCAGCAACCTGTGCATCAAACTCAGCCTGACTAACATTGAATTGCAAGAGGTTTTGACCATCATCCCCAACATAAAGGGTGTCACCTTCAATTTTAATAATCTTCATAACTGCTCCAAATTAGTACGTCAATGGTTCAACGTCCGCAAATGATGCTTGCGTGGGTGTTTCACGTCCAAAGAACGTAATCAAAACCGTTACTTCGGCCTTATCAGTATCAATGGCAGTGATTGGCCCTTCTTGACCTTCCATTGATCCAGAAATAATTTTAACGGTGTCGCCAACGTTTGCATCCAACTTCAAGTCAGCACGCTTAATTTCTGGCTCGTCAATTACTGGGTTTCCGTCAGAATCGTAACGGTGCAAGAACGTGTCAACTTCATCCGGCGTCAAAGAAACTGGCTTAGCTCCTCCACCACGTGATCCCAAGAATCCAGTAACGTTCGGCGTATTACGCACAACGTACCAAGCTTCGTCGGTCATAACCATCTTAACGAGCACATATCCAGGGTACTCATTTTCCATGTGGGTCTTAATTTCGCCCTCTTTATCACGAATCGGTGCACCATCTTTGTCGCGATCAATAACTTCTTGCTCAGGCACAATCACGCGGTAAATGAAGTCAACCATGTTCATTGTTTCAATTCGAGACTCAAGACTAGTCTTAACCTTATTTTCATATCCTGAATAAGTTTGCAAAACATACCATTCTGCTTCAATTGACTCTACCATAATATCCTCCAGTGGATTTTTGTAAATTAAAAACCCTCGTAAATGAGGGCCTTCGTTTTCGTTTCAATAACGTTATTATAGTACTTTTTGCTTACTTAGACAAGAAATTGATTCCCTGTTCAAAGATCCAATCTGCTCCACCAAAGAACAATGCAAAGAATAATGATGTTCCTAAAACAATGACCGTATTACGCGCGTTTTCGCTAAATGTAGGCCAAGTAGTCTTGCGCATCTCTGCTACAACTTCTCCAAAAAATTTCATGTTCAAATCTCCAAAACTATTTTAATTTATCTTCATCTATCAAAGCGTGTGTGATATTTACATCGTTTCCTTATGAAGGGTGTGATGTCCGCAGAATGGGCAAAACTTTTTGACTTCAAGCCGTTCCATTCGTTCAGGCTTCTTAGTCACCATGTAGTTTCGCGAACCACAAACACTGCACGCTAATGCCACTTTCTTTACTGCCATTACGTGTCTCCGCTCTAAATTATTATTACACAATTGTATCATGAATCGCAACAAATTACTAATACCAACGCATTTGAACTCTAATTTTACCCAGAATCGCTCGAACATTTGCTGCTTGATTGCTAGTTATTTTGGCGATTTCCACGCTATTATAGCCCGCTAAAGATAATACCATAATTTTTTGGTGCAATGGATCTAAACCTTGATAAATTTCGGTACAAGCCATCACTTCCTCAAAATCACTTTGCTTACTCTGGATTGAATTTTCAGTTCCATACTCCATCGTGTTTTCATGAAAAGCTGTTGGAGCCCCATATTCCAGTGCTTCCTTTTCATGTCTCGCTCGCAACTTTTGCATCGTTCGCCAAGCCGCTGTTTGCAGATAAGTCGTAAAAGCAGCAAAATCTTTTTCTTTGATATTATTTGACGCTTTAACAAACAACATCCCCATTTCTTGCTCCCATTCGTCCGAACTCAGCCCCTTTGGATGCCCACGAAAAGCTCGCCAAATGAGCGGTTTATAGACTTCATACAGCTCTTCAATCACCGTTGGATCACCCTTTTTAAGCCTGACAAACTGTTCTCTTGAAATTCCCTTAAGTTCCATTATTGTCACCCCCAGAAAAGAGTATGCCATGAAACCTTTAAGATGGGGAAATTATGCAGCAAAAAAGCCGTTTTGCATAATTGCGATGACGGCTCTGCATACTTTTATATTTTTTAGAGTGGGTGGCGCGAATTAAAGGCTCCGTAAATCAACAAACTTGCTGCCACAGAAGCATTTAACGACTGAACGTGCCCAATCATTGGAATCGTCAACATTTCATCAACTGACTTCTTTAATAAGGGAGCAATTCCTTTCCCTTCATTACCAATAATCAATGCTGTTGGTCCCTGAGCATCCCATTGACGATAATCTTTGCCATCCATGTCGGTCCCAAAGATCCACAAACCACGTTCTTTCAAGTTTTCAACCGTTTGCACCAAATTAGTTACCCGTGCAACAGGAACGTGTTCGATCGCACCCGTCGAAGTCTTTGCCACTGTTGCAGTCAATTGCACAGCCCGGCGCTTCGGAATAATGACCCCGTGCACTCCAGCCGCATCAGCAGTTCGCAAAATTGATCCCAAATTGTGTGGATCTTCAATTGAATCAAGTATCAAGAAGAACGGTGCCTCTTCCTTTTCAGCTGCCTTTGCAAAAAGTTCGTCAATCGTTGCATATTTGTACGCAGAAATCGAAAGCACGACGCCCTGATGATTTTGTTCATTTACCAATTCATCAAGTTTTGATTTTGGAACATCTTGAATTACCAGCCCGCGCTTTTTGGCCAACGCAATTATTTCTTGCCGCATTTGTTCGCCGACACCAGTTTGGAGCCAGACCTTGTTGATTTCAGTCTCGCCCTTCAACGTTTCAACAGAGGCATGATGCCCGTAGACAAATTCAACTTGCTCGTCTTCAGCCTCAAATTCAGGCCGCTGCTTGTTTTCACGAGTTGAATTACTCTTCTTATCTCGCCGCTCAAACTTTGGCTTGCCATCGCGGTTACCACGTTGCTTTTGACTATTTTTTTGTTGTGCCATGATTACGCGCCCGCCCACTTTCTACTTGTTCAAACACCCAATTAATAATTTCATCAAGTCGCTCAAACTGTTCACTTGCATGTAAATAACCCATCAACGCTTCAAACCCAGTTGAAATCCGATAAGTGACTACATCTGTATTTTTAGCTTTCGTATGCGAATTTGCATTGCGCCCACGCTTAAAGAAATACAGTTCTTCTTCATTTAAAAGCTCGTCTTCTTCCATCAGAGCAAATAAAGCCGCATGTGCCTTGGCAGAAACGTATTCTTTGGCCCGCCGCTGAAGTTGCCCAGGTTTTGTAATTCCTTGAGCCAATAGATGTTGGCGAATAAACGTTTCATACACCGCATCACCAAGATATGCTAAATCTAACCCATTTAATTGTCGATAATTAATTTTTTCATTCATAGTTTCATTTTAGCCTATTCTTTGGAACTATGCACGGTTTGAATCACGAAGATGAAAATTTTAATTCCACGGCGACCAATCAGTGGCGTTGAATATTACTTTTAAAAATTCGTAAAAATTGAAGAAGGTCTGACCATCGACCGACCAAATGTCCAGCATGATTCACTGGACGATTCTTGGCTAGTACTTGAACCCACTCTCGCAGTTCCTGTTCCAATTGATGTTCGTTAATTTTAAACATTTGCGTCTCCTTTTTTGAATTGATGTGAGTAGTAATCTAATCCCACAGCAAAAATAAAAACAAGTGTCACTCCCACCATGTATATCAACCAAGCGTTTCTATCATTACTAATATTGGCGGTTCCTAAAAATATTAATTGTCCAAGCGGAGCCCCAACTAAAATCATCGTATTTAACACTCCAACCGAACTAGCTAAAACGTTTTGTTCAATATTCGTAATAATAAAAGTTGAAAAAATGGGGCCAATTTTACCAAAAAGATAACCAACTGCAAACAAACTGAGTATTAAAACAATGCTAATGTGTACCAACAGAAAATCACCCGTGAGGACTGCTAGGCAAATTAAAACCAGACAAGACAAGCTTGGAAGTTCTAACCGATTCAGTCGATCTTGAATCAACGCACCTGCAATCGTCCCAGATGAAAATGCAATGGCGCTACCTGCAACCGTCGCTCCATAATTACCAAACAACCACATTGTCTTAAAATCAATTAAGCTCAAATTTATTAGTCCCATCACACTACTTGCCAGGAGGTTTACCAAAAAGAAGAGGATTAAAATTCCGATAATACCTTCAATCTTTTGTAATGCTTTAAAAACCGCAATCGTATGCTGGATAAAACCATTTTTACTCTTAACATTCCCCTTTGAGTCTGAATCAACCGTTTCGTCATTTGGACCGGCCTTTACTACTAACGGTAATTTAATCTTTAATCGGTAAGCCCACAGAATAATATAGGCCAATACAAACGTCGCCGCGTTTAAAAGTGCTACTAGTGTGAAATTATGATGCCAAACCACAATCAATGTCGCTCCAATAGCTTGACCAGCAATGGTGATCAAATTCAGTGCAGCACTTGATAAAGAAATCGCACTATTTAAATTTTCAGGTACAACATTTTCCTTTAACAGTGAAATTTCCAACCCATTACTAAATTCGCCCATCAAATCTGACAAAATATTGATTATGATAAAAATTATAAATGAAAGCAGTGATGCATCACGTTGAATCATTACGGCTAAAAGGATAAACAGTACTGCTTGGACCCATTTTGACCACATCATACTCCGCAGCTTAAATTGTGTGCGATCAGCAAAGTAACCAGTCAAAAACTGCAATATAGTTGGAAAAATAGTGGCAAACGATACTAACGAAACAGCTAACGTTTTATAGGGCAGTTGCGCTGCATAAATAATGAAAACAATGTTGAAAAATGCAATTCCGAAATTGTCCACGTAGGTTGAAAGTGCTAACCCGCGATAAGCCTTATTATGAATAAATTCATGCATGTCGATAGCCTCCTTCTACTAGTGCGCTCGTCGCAGTGGCTAATTTTTCTAATTCACTGTAATTTTCGAGCAATGGAATAAGATACTTAGTTTTACATAATGGGATATTGGGGTCAATATTAGAAACAAGTATTTGATGGAATTCATTTAGTGCGTCTAAAGTTTCAGGATAAGTGCTACAGAACTGATCAAGTGTTCCGTTTATCTGTGCATATTCGTACCTAGTTGTTAATTCAGTAATCACGTGCTCATTGTACGCATGTGCTATATAATCAACTGATAGTTCTTTTATTCCCGGCAAATCCAAATTCTCAAACAAAAACTTAGTGTGCATCCTTCTAACAAATCTTTCATGGGATAGTGTTTGATTACTGTACTGAAAATATACCACATGAAAAATTTCATGAATAATATAATTTAAAGTGGTTAAATCATTGTGCGCAGAATCAACATAAATCAACGGTTTTGCGTAATCATTTTTTGCATAGGCACCTGTCGAAGCATAGCGTGTCCTATTTACCAAAATCCTACCAGAATCAATCAATGTTTCTACCTGATCAACCACTGCCTGGTCAAAATAGCATCCAATGAATTCAAGCAATCCAACCTTGAGATCTGTTAATGACAATTTCGATTCAAATTCACTCGCACTTTTAAACTTTTTTTGTTGTTGAAGACTATTCTGGAATTTCTTTACATCCGACTTCTCTGCTAAAAATGGTACATATTCACTAGGCACCTTAATTGCATGTAACAAGTTATTAGAAAAAAGATTGTCAACTTTTAATTCACAAATCCAACTTTCACAAGTTGCTCGATTAGGATTAATAATATTTTTAAGAGGCTCTTTTGCGGAAGTAAATTTTTGATATATTTCATTTTCAAATGGGTTTCCAATAAAAAAATTATTTTGCAAAAAATCAGCCCGAGCTAACGAAAGATCATTAATTTTTAGCATTCCATCAAAAATCATTTTAGCAACCGACATCGCCATGAAAATCGCATTGAATATTGCACCTGAATTTTCTGTAATATGTTCTCCTCCGCCATGGCGCTTTAATTTTTGATTTAAATCTCGGAGGCAGGCAACTTGATTAGACTTAGTAACTTTAAATGAAATTTGTTGTTGTAATAAATACCCATTCATATATAATTCAACGGTTGGATGATCTTCAAAAACTTTTTCAATTATATCAAGTCCCAAGGCACTATCATCTGCCGTATTAATAATAAAATCAAAATTCTGAATTTGAACCATTTCCTGTAAATCGTGGTAGCTATTAACAGTCTTTGGAATAGCCGTCACACTCAGGCCCTCTTGCTCATAACGCTCCTTCAAAACCTCAACTTTATGCTTACCAACATCGCTAATTGAGAAATTTTGAGCCGCCCAGTTTTTAATTTCAACCTGATCAGGATCAATAATCGTAAAATGACAGATCCCAATTTTTGACAAAAGTTCTAGCTGATAACTTCCTCCAGTCCCAACACCAATGATTAAGGCTTTTTTCTGACGAACACTTTCTAAATACGCGTCTTCATCAAGTTGCGGATATGTTGAAACAAAATTGACAAGTCTTGCATACTGATCAATCTGTTCACTCCCATTAACTTCTTTGACATAATGATGCTTCTTCAAATAAGAAACGGCATCATTAATTTCGTCATTGGTGTACCCAACTAAGCTCTCTAACTCCTCAAGCGTTCGTGGAGTGGTTAAAAATTCTAATAGTTCATAAAACTTCTGGTTATTGTCAGTCCGAATTGTTTTTTCCAAATTAACATTGTTTGAAAAAACTGTTAACTTATCATTTACTAATCGCCAATTCAACGCCTTTTTTAAAATAAGCATCCATTCATCCACCTTTCATCCTTATCAATTAACTATCATAAAATTCGTCATACTAATCTAAATCCAACTAGCTTTCATTGCAATATACGCACATTATAATGAAATCTTTCTAATTAAAAGTTGACATTTCTCATTGTAATGTTATTATTTAATAACTATTCAAATTTTCAAGTATATGACAATTAGAAAAGAGGTGTGCGATGAATTGTAAATTAGGTTTTGTTTTCCGGCAAATTAGGCAATCCAGAGGTTGGACGCTAGCATTAGCAGCTGATGGAATAATTTCGCTTGCCTTCCTTTCTAAATTCGAACGTGGTGAAAATGATATTAGTGCCGAGAAATTATTTGCTTTACTAGAACGCATGGCCATTCCAGCGTCGGAATATTTGTATCTTGTGAACTCATATTCATTCGATTCCATCACTCAATTTTATGATGAAATAAATCAATGCGTCATGTACCACGATTGCGTACGATTAGTAAATATGTTGACAGATCACTATATTGAACACTTGAACGATAACAACCAAATTTGTGAGCATAAAACGGCATCAGTCCGTCTTGCTATTGCAAAAACAAATCAATCTCCTCCACAAAAGGATGACATTACAACTATTAAAAAATATCTTTTAAACGTTGATGAATGGGGCTGTTACGAACTACTTTTGTATGAAACTAATCTAACTTTTTTTAACCCTGAATTAGTTTTGCTTTTGTCAAAGAATGCTTACCGCAAAGGAAAAATGTTAGCCGTAATTAAGCCCCAACTTTTAGCTAATATTTTAATCAAAACAATTACGCTGTTTTTAGAAAATAGAGCCTATAATTTAATTCCCTATTTTCTAAACGCCGCTAAATGTGATGTAACTGGGTCTCATTTGATCTATGAAAATATTATTTTAAATATTCTCAATGGCCTTTATTTAATGAGCCAGGAAAAGCAACTATCTATTGGGCAAGCTCACGTCACAGAAGGAGTCATGATGCTAGAAAAGTTAGGTTTCACAAATGTAGCTAGCACATATCAGCAACTTTCAGAACGATTTTCATAATTATCATATCTGAAAAATTTGAAATTGCAGACCAACAAGACGGTGATTGGACCATCGTTATCTGTGGGAATTTGTAATTTCGCCTAGCAAAAAAGCCGGATATTCCGGCTTTTTTTCGTCTTTAAACAAATTAATATCTTCTCAAAATTTTAATGCCACGGCGACCAATACCGCCCGCCATTTGTAACAATCAATCCAACGCTAAGCAAAACTAAGCCAATTACTACTATAAAAGCTAGCCAATCAATCTTTTTGAAGACCTGTTCATAGTACCAAGTTCGCCGTTTCTTTAATCCAAAGCGTCGTAAGTCCATCGCACGACTGATTTCATCAATACGATCCAGCGAGCTCAGCATCAATGGTATGACGATGCGTACAGCACCTTGAATCCGTTGCTTCAATGGTGCCTTACGCGACATTTCAAAGCCACGCGCTTGTTGTGCATTTGCAATCATTTGGTATTCTGCTTGAATGTCAGGAATATACCGCAGTGTCAACGCAAAAGCATATGCAACCCGATATGAAATCCCAATCTTATTCATCCCTGCTGCAAATTCGCTCGGGTTCGTAGTCAATAAAAACAATAATGCTAACGGCAAAGATACCGCGTATTTTAATAACACTATACCCTCATACAACAACTGTTCAGAAGTTAATGCATATCCACCAGACCCAAGAAGAATGTGTTTGCCAGCAAAAAGTTGCGTTCCATATTGAGGTGCAAATAAATAAATTAAGATTAAATTCATCAAAGCAAAGACTGAAACAGTTTTAACCAAGAGCGCCATTTTGGCCCATGCAATATGTGTTTGCCACAACAAAACTAATGAAAAAACGGTTAACAATAGCAGATAACGGAGGTCAAAGCTCAACATTCCCGTAATTGTAAGTACCAAAAAGCCTAATAGCTTAGTACCTCCAGTCAGCCGGTGGACGAATGAATTACCTGGCTGATACCCTAAAATATTATTTGCCATCATTCCCCTCCGTTCTCAAAGTCGCTGACCGCACCAAGTCTGTCACATTCTTAATCCCAAAGCGTTCAGCCAGTGTTGCTATACTTGTCACCTGCAAATCCGCTCGCTCTACAAGTTCATGATTTGTTAGTAGTTCTGCCGGCGTTGTGTCTGCAATAATCTCGCCAGCAACTAAGACAATCGCCCGCTGTGCAACTGCTTGTAAGAGGGTCATATCATGTGTCACTAAAACAATTGAAATCTGCAAATCGTGATTTAATTTTTGCACAAACTCCATAATTTCATTTGCATGAGTCAAATCTTGGCCAGCAGTCGGTTCATCCAAAATCAAAAGCTCTGGTTGCAAGGCCAAAACAGCCATGATTGTTAAACGTTTCTTCTGTCCATAGCTCAACACTGAAACAGGCCAATTGCGCATTGAATACAGATCAGCAATCTTTAGTAGCTCATTCACCTTTTCATGAATTTTTTCATCATCTTCGCCACGCAAACGTAACCCAACAGCGACCTCATCAAAAACCGAGACCTGCGTAATCATCTGGTTTGGATTTTGTGCGACATAGCCAACGTATGCTGACCTTTCCTTAATGGACAAAGCTAGTAAATCGGTTTTGTTAAATACAATCGAACCACTTGTAGGTGCCAAAAATCCTACAATTAGTTGACTTAATGTTGATTTACCAGATCCGTTCTTACCAACCAACGCTGTTATTTCGCCTTGGTTTAGAGTTAAATTAAGCTGATGAAAAATTTCATGCTTGCCATATGCGAAATCCAAATTCTGAATTTTAAGCAACTGTGCATTTTCTGTCTTTGCATGACCGCTGTCTGTTTGTGCCAGCGCATATTGTTGCAACTTATCAGCAACTTGTTCGCCCGCTAGTTTTTGCGGCTGATCAAGTTCTTCCACATTTTTCAAATCAATGCCAGCCTGACTTAATAGCCGAATATAACCCGGCGTTGAAAGACCATACTTAGCAAAATCATTTAACTTTAGAGCTTCAATCGGAGTCTCATCAATCACAATCTTTCCTTCGTCCAAAATTAAAACTCGGTCCACCTTACCACGTAGCACCTCTTCTACTCGATGCTCAACAATAATCACTGTTAAATTTTGTTCTGCCTGCAGGCGGTCGATCAATTGCATCATCCGCTGACCACTTGCAGGGTCCAAGCTGGCTAAAGGCTCATCAAACAACAAAATTGGTGCGTCATCAATTAACACGCCGGCCATTGCAACTCGTTGCTTTTCACCACCAGAAAGGACTTGCGGAGATAAATTCAAAAGGTGCAATAAATTTAAATCTTTCGCCCATTTTTGCACTTGTTCTAGCATTTTGTAGTGCACAACGTTATCATTTTCCAATGCAAATGCAAGATCCTCAGCTGTTGTCAATCCCACAAACTGAGCATTTGAATCTTGCAAAACCGTTCCTAACTCCAGCGAACGTTCAAACACATTTTGCTTTGTGACATTTTGACCGTTAATAAAAATTTCTCCGGTCACATCTGCTTTAAATTCATGCGGAATTAACCCGTTCAGCAATCGCACCAAAGTCGTTTTCCCCGAACCAGAAGAACCTGCCAATAAGATTTTTTCACCCTTTTGGACACTCAAATTCAATTCACGTAACGTTGGCTCATTTTGTGCATCATATTTAACACTCACTTGGCGCAATTCCAAAATAGGGGTCGTCATCTTATTTTCCTCCAAAGCATAAATTTATGTACCCAGCGCATAATTTGCACTGGATTTTATCTTAATCTTCTTTATTTAACGAACCGCGTTTCACACGAGTTTTGTTATATGCAACCAACAATAACGTTCCTAAGATCAAAGTGGAAATAAAGTTCACCCCTGTTGCGACAAATCCTTGCAAAAAGACTTTGTTGGCTGGTTCATTGTAGATTACAATATCTCCCAGCGGAGCAATGATTGACCAAGCGACAATGTTGGCAATTAATTGTTCAATGTTGAACCAAACTAACTTGCTCTTGGTCAAATCGCCATCAGCTAGCTTCAAGCGACGGGTTCCGAATCCTAAGATGACTGCATAGAAAGCGTCTGCTATCACCCATGACCACCAGATTGAGCCGTATGAGATCGCATCGTTTAGTGAATGGCCAATGAACGCTACTAATCCACCAACTAAAGGTCCAAAGATGGCTGTAATCAATGATAGCCAAGCTTCTGCAACGTTAATTTGCGTATTAGGAATCCCGGTTGGAATGGCCACGAATTTGAATAAGATTAAGAATACTGCAGCACCAATTCCGGTTGCTACGACGGCACGTGTTGATAATTTCATATGATTGTCCTCTTTTTTAAAATAATTTTTGATGAATTTTTTCTTACTTTAGTTTCTCAATTTCTACTGACCAATCTTGGCCAGCCGTTACGTTATTTTGCGTGGCGAAGTTTCCTGTATGAATCGCAAACCCAACCGTATAAACTGAATTCACATAAATCAATGCTTCACCAGGATTAACATCAGCAAACGTCTTCACATACTGTAATTTTTGCTGAGCTTGTAACACATTTCGATGATAAATTTTTACGGTGAACCAATCGCCAAGTTGAGCACCAAATTCTCCGGTCCAAAGTTCTTCGTGAATATTTGTCCACAATGACCCAAAATTAACATCTGTTATATCGATGTTACCAGTTAAGACACCGTTTTCCAACCTTGGTAAGTTTAATGGTAGTTTCACAATTTTTTCAACAGCATACTCTGGACCAACCTCTGTGAAATCGATCACTCCAGATGCCAGGCGAGCACCTGTGTATGCGTAAATATCGCGTCCGTGAAAGGTTGCTGACTTTGAAGACCCTTTCAGACGATTAATTTTTTCATCAATTACTCGAACTGCTTCAATGCCGTACTCTTGCGCCAAATGTGTCAACGTTCCATTGTCTGGTGTGACTACATAATGCCCGGTCTTCAACTTTGCAACAATCGAGAGCCGATCCGAACCAACTCCCGGATCAACGACTGACACAAAAACCGTTTCCGGCGCCCAATATTTCACAGTTTGTGATAAACGAAACGATCCTTCAAAAATATTGAAAGGGGTAATTCCATGCGTCAAATCCGAAACTGTTAAATCAGAATTAACTTTGTATGCAACTCCATACATGGTCGAAACCGCTCCGTCTTGTTGCCCAAAATCTGTCTGTAACACCAAATGCTTTGCCATCTTTTTCTCCTTCTAAAAATAAATAAAAACGTCCCCCGCAGTAAATAAATCACCGCAGAGGACGTCAAACAACGTGGTACCACCTCAAGTTCATGCAAAAAACAATTGCATCTCTTTGGCTATACAGCGCCACCCTGATATTTTTGCCAAAACTCAAATACCCAATTGCTCCAAGACCATCTTCGGATCTGCCAAATGACGCTTTTTCACCAAACCAGCGCTCTCTGTCCATTCTTTCAATCTTACTCATCTCTTCATCGCATTAAATTAATATGTGCCAAATATTAGAGCATTGCTAATCATTTGTCAACAGTTTTGGTTCATTCGTGTTTTCAGTTTTGAGCAGATAATTACCAAATTTCCCAAATTAATTTTCTAATCATTCTTTTCAGCGCCTAAATTACATGCTAAATATAAGATTATTTGCTTATTATTTAATATGTAATTTATTCTATTCTTGATGATTATTTTCATACTTTTTTTATCTTTTTGACTGTTGACCTGCTGAAATAATTTGTGTATTCTGAATAAGTTGACAGGTAATATTGGTGTACGTACAAAAGGAGGAAATGTCTATGAAGTTTAATCGCTTAGATTTTAAGAGTGGGCTCAAAAAGACCACTTTAACTGCTCTGGCTTTGTTAAGCTTGAGCGCCGCGGCCCCCGCGGTTTCGGAGGCGGCGACGGTTTATTATAAGGGAGTTGCAGTAAATTGGGATTTTGGTCGTACCAGAGGTGTCTATAGTTTCTCAACGGTACAATCATCAGTCTTTAAGCATGGGGCAACTGCTAACAGCACCTACTCAGGATTGAAAAATCCAAGAATCGTTGCTCATGCTGAGCAATACATTGGATTCGGTCGAGCAAGTGCTTATTGGAATTGTGTGTAAGATATGAAAACTAGAAAGATGTTAAGTCTTTCGATAAAAGGAATAATTGTCATTCAAGCAATTCTTTGTTTGTTTATGACGTTATTCTTTTTGTCAGAGAGCTACCAAAAAACAGTTTTAAATTACACCAATCAAAGTCCAACATCCTTTAAGATTCACCTTAAAGGAATCAAGAACGATAGAACAAATGAAACTTGGAACTACTTGCTATCCCAAGATGCTGCCATCATTGATAGCGGACTGGAAAATTCTAAAATAAAGATTCTTGTCGGTGGTAATGTTAAAAAAGCTCCTACTCTAATATTTTCAGGTACAGAATTAGTAACCTCAAATGATCTTATTAAGTTAGATAAGAGTAAAAATCAAGACGCGACAATCGGTAAAAAGAATGGATCAATTAACTCAATTAAAAAGATACCGCATATCTTGTTTAGTTATGATGTTTATTTTGCAAAATTAGCCGAAAACACTGATGTATCGTCCTTAGGCTCATACACAATTGTTGGACTTACAAACTCTCAACGGGAAACCTTTTTGAACGAACTAGCCGAATTATCTGGGTTATCAAAAACAGATCTACTTCATGAAAAAAATGGTTCTGTAATTCTAAACGGAATAATTTTTGAAACTCTGATTGCCAGTTTGTTAATCACACTCTTCTTATTCGGTGTTTTAACGGTCCTTTACACTATGGCATCATTAAAAGAGATTGGAACTCTTTCCCTAATGGGTTGGGACAAATTTAATCTTGTCAGACACGAACTGGGTAGTTTTGTAACATTTAGTATGTTTGTAACCATACTGAACTTCATTGTTGGTTATTTTATCTCTGGAATTGGATTTAAAGCTACCTCTTATTATGTATTGTCAGGAGTGATAAACACCGCACTCGTTATTCTCGTAATTATAATCGCAAGCTTGCTAATTTTAAGTGTGAGTTCATTAAGTGCAATTCGAGGAAATATTCCTAAAAAGACGTTATATGGGTTAGCCACAGTCTTATATCTATTCTTAAGCGTTGGATTAGTTAGCGTTTGTGGTACTTTAGATACCCCTCTAAACGAGATTAAACGAAACAATCAAATGTTATCGTACTACAATGACGTTAAAGACTATGAAACATTAAAAGAAATCACTCCTGGTGAAAATCAGTCCTCTATGATCGGACTTAACTTTAATCTCTCAGTTGAATTTTGGAATTGGTATAAATCGATAGAAGGCAAAAACGGTGTGTATATAGCATCCGGAATGTATTATTCAAAAGATTATCTTCAAGCACGTTTAGCTGACGGTGAAAATTTAATACCAAAGGAACCATACTCCTCATTAATTTTTTCTCCCAACTATCTAAAAGACAACGGAATTAATCTTGATATAAAGGATGAAAAGGATGCTAAAGCTGGTATTCGTGTTTATATGATTCCAGACACTTGGCAGGCAAAACGTGTTGATGATTTCAGGAAATGGACAATCAAAGAAGATATAGACAGTCCAAATGAAAGTGATATTAACAATGTTTTTGCACAGAACCCAAGAGTTAAGTTCACTCGTTACCATGTTGATGAGCCAATCTTCACATGGTTTAACGAAAAAGGAGAACCACGATTAGATGATTCACCAGTAATAATGGTTTCAACGGCATCTAATATGATGTTTATGGATTATGCAAACTTGGGAGTAAATTCGTTTAATGGTCCTCTAAAATTTAAAAATAAAGATGCATTAAAACGTTCTACGACTATCTCTATTATGAAAAAGAACCAGCTTGATGATAACGAATTAAAATTTGTTCCAATTGAGAAGTATATTGATTATCTACAAGAGGGGCAGTATTACACAATTATCCTTTTCTGTGGTGTGATCATGCTAATCGTCTTAGCTATTCTCTTAATTGTGCTTTCAATCACATTTATCTTTTCCGTCACGAATGAACGTGTCATTTTCATCAAGGAAATTCTTGGCTTTTCAAAGATTCAAATCTATTGGAAGCTGTTGACCGGTATTATTGTGATTGGTGGTATTGAATTATTGGCTGCCCTACTTTTGAATTATCAGTTTGGGATCCTCTTAATTTTGTTTAACATCATTACGCAACTCTTAGTCCTATATTTGTTTATCAAAGTCCACGGTGTCAAAAAAGCAAAGGAATCTTAAATCATGAATGAAGTAATTAATTTTAAAAAAGTTTCTAAAAAATTCGGCGACAATTATGTCTTGAAAAATTTAACATTTACGATTCATGATGGTGAATTTGTTTCAATTGTCGGCCCTTCTGGTGCTGGTAAATCAACCGTGCTAAACATCATGGGCTTGTTGGAATCGTACAACTCCGGTGAAGTTTCGCTACTTGGTGATAAGGTTCCACGCGCGGATAGCCGTAAAGCAACCTTTCTACGGCGCAACACGATTAACTATCTGTTTCAATCTTTTGCCTTAATTGAGGATCGCACTGTCAAAGATAATTTACTGTTAGCCATGCATTTCGTTAAGCACAGTGAAAAGATTGATCGCATTAAAGAGATTTTGAAAATGGTCGATTTAGCAGACAAATTTAATTCTGTCGTTAGCACTTTGTCAGGTGGTGAAAAACAACGTGTTGCTCTGGCTCGAACATTACTTAAGCCTGGTGATATTATCCTAGCAGATGAACCAACTGGTGCTTTGGATCCAGCTTTATCGGAAACAGCTTTCAATTTAATCAAGGAACTTCAAGCAAAGTACAAGAAGACAATTGTGATGGTCACGCACAATATGGAACAGGCTCAGCAAACTGACCGGATTATTGAAATTAATAAGCCATAGAATGCAAAAAAGTCCTTTAGTTCAGGACTTTTGGTTACATAAATATTTATTGTAGCAACTAGACTAGTTTTTCTCGAATCATTCCTGACAGCGCATCAATAAGTGTCACCATTACAATCACACCTAATAGAATAATTCCTACTCGTGACCAACTTCGCGTCTGTAATGCGAAAATGAGTGGTGCTCCAATTCCCCCAGCACCAACCATTCCTAAAATAGAAGCTGAGCGAACAGATATTTCAAAGCGATAAAGAGTATAGTTCATAAATTCTGGCATTACAGCTGGCAACGTCGCCAAGGTTAAGCCGTCTAATGCTGTTCCGCCAGAAGCTACAATTGCTTCATTTGCTCCACGATCAATATTTTCAACAGCTTCGGAAAATAATTTACCCAACATACCAACTGAGTGGATTCCAACTGCCAAGACCCCTGCATATGCTCCAGGTCCAACTGCTTTAATAAACATAATCGCCAACACAATTTCTGGAAAGACTCTGATTACTGTCAAGACAACCTTTCCTGTCGTGGAACGGGGTGTGAAAAACTTATGGGTTGTTCTGGCAGCCCAAAAAGCAAAAGGAACTGATAACAGTGCTGAGATAAATGTTCCCAAGAACGCAATTGCCAAAGTTTGAACTAACGCCGATATTAGATCTTCACCATCTCCTGTCCAAACATATGCCCAATCAGGATGAAAAAGCCCATTCAAAATAGATTTCGTAATTTCCAATGCGGTTGGTTTAAGCGCTGACATTTGAATCCCACTAAATGCCCAAATCAGCAAAGCCATAACAATTATAATTATTGCCCATTTGCGAGCCACTTGTTTACGATTCTTGCGTACTATTTGCATCATGCCAATGCCTCCCGTGCTCGGTTTGAAACACCATCAACCACAACTACAACTACTAAAATCGCTAAAATTACGATGATTGTTCTATCATAGCGGAACATTGACATAGTTTGACTCAAGAACAGTCCCACTCCTCCGGCACCTAAGTAACCTAGAATGGTAGACGCACGAACGTTGATTTCCAAAGTATAAAGAAAATAGCTCAAAAACTGATTAAACACTTGTGGAATTACCGCGAACATAATAACCTGAATAGAGTTTGCTCCCGTAGCTTTTAATGCGTCTAATGGTCCTTCATCAATTGTCTCAATTGCTTCGTAAAATAACTTCGAAACCATTCCAAACGAAAAGACCGCTAGCGCACCAACTCCAGCCATTGATCCGATTCCAACAATTGCCACAAACAATGCTCCTAATAATAGATCAGGTAACGCGCGAACTAAATTCAAAACAAACCGAATCAAGCGACGCATAACAACATTCTTTACTAAATTTCTAGCAGCCAACAAACTAAACGGAATTGCAACAATTGTCCCAATCACGGTTCCTACTATCGCCATTTGAATCGTTTGAAAAATTGGCTGAATAATAACCGCAACGTAACTCCAATCAGGATGTGCCATCTTTACAAAAATTGCGATAAATTGGTCCCATGAAAAATCTGATGTAACACCGGTATTAATGGCTGAACCGATCATTATCAAAATAAATAATATTAGGACAAAAACAGCTTTAAGGTGCAGGCTATCAATCCTTGAACGCAATGGTAATTCATTCATATTACGCCTCCTCACTCGTCTCAGCGTAAATTGCATCAAAATCATCCCTGCTTACGTCTGCAATTGACTTATCATAGACGAGTTCCCCGCCACGAAGCCCGACAATCCGAGTAGCATATTCCATCGCCAAAGGAACTGAGTGTAAATTAACAATGACAGTCAGTCCAAGTTCATCATTCAATCGTTTTAAATCGTCCATCACCATCTTAGTATTTTTAGGATCCAATGCAGCGATGGGTTCATCTGCCAATACAACGTGTGGTGCTTGAACCATCGCCCGAGCAATTGCGACACGTTGTTGTTGCCCGCCAGATAATTCGTCAGCTCGCGTATAATATTTCCCAAGCATATTGACTCGTTCTAAGGCCTGAATTGCATTTTCCTTATCAGTCTTTGAAAACATTCCAAACAATGATTGAAGCGTTGAATAATAACCAACCCGCCCATTCATCACATTTTTAGCAACAGTTGCCCGTTTCACTAAATTAAAATTCTGAAAAATCATTGCGATATTCCGGCGTAAATGCAATAAATTTTTGCCCTTTGCTTTAGTAATATCTTCGCCATCAATCAGAATCGAACCTTCTGTAATATCGTGCAGCCGATTAATTGCCCGCAACAAGGTACTCTTACCCGCTCCAGATAATCCGACAATAACGACAAATTCTCCAGCATTTATATCAAGGTTCACATGATTTAGCCCAATCGTTCCGTTCGGGTAAATTTTTGAAACATCTTTAATCTGAATTGTTCCTACCTGGCTTGCCATACGTCTCTCCCAAAATTGTGATTAAACTTATACCTGCTAATACTATAAATTGAACAGCTATCTCTACAAAAAAGGCAAGGTCCATATGAACCACTGCCCTTGCTTTTCAATTTTTAAAATGATTTACTTCAAGTTTTCTAGCGCTGTCTCGTATTTACGAACAACATCAAAGTTTGAATTTTTTGACTTTGTTACTCCAGCCCAAGAATAAACTTCATTCATGACCTTCTTACCTTCAGTGCTCTTAGCAACCTTAATCATAGCGGATTGAATTGTCTTAGTGTCCTTCGCTGAAATTCCCTTACGCAAAGAAATTGTGTCATTTGGAATCTTAGAAGTGTACATCAACACCTTTGTATCTTTAAATACATCTGGGTTGTCTTTCTTAACAATATTTCGTGCATCATCAAAGATAAATGCGGCATCAGTGTCCTTATTCAAAACTGAAATAACACCTTGATCATGCCCCTTAACAGTGACCAATTGAATGTTATTTTTCATAATATTAACACCCTTTTTGTCCAGATCAATTGCCGGGAACATGTACCCAGAATCAGAAGTCGTATCTTGGACAGCAATCTTCTTGCCCTTCAAATCCTTAATAGAATTAATTCCAGAATCCTTACGAACTACAACCATCGCCCGATAGTAATTAACTAGTTTGTCAGTGTTTTCACCAGTGTTGTTATCGGTCATTCCCAAACGTTGTGACTGCAAAATAACTTTTGCCCCATATTGCTTGTTAGCTTGAACATATCCTGCAGGTGGTAAGAAGCCCATATCAACCTTTTTTGATCCCATTGCTTCAACAATTGTATTGTAATCAGTTGAAATCGTTACGTGGACCGGAATTCCCAGTTGCTTCTTCAACAAGCTTTCCAATGGCTTAACCTTATCAGCAATCGTATCTGCTTGTGAAGACGGAACAAACTGCACATTCAACTCTTTCAAAGAAACCTTCTTTTTTGCTGCGTCGGCTTGATTTATTGGTGCAAGCGTCAACAATGAAGCAAAACTCAGCGCGACCATTGAACCTATGGCAATCTTCTTAAACATCAGTGACTTCTCCTTAAAATCCAGTTACTACTTCCCAGGACGACCTAAACAATTTTAAGTTCCCTTAAAGCTTTTAATTATCATATATCCGAACTAAAAGTAAGTCAAATATTTAAGTCACATGTTTTTACCGAACATTTTCACAAAGCTATTTTATCAATATTTAAATCGTTTTACTGAATTTAATCTATTAAAAAAGGCGCCAAACCTCATTTCGCAGGTTCACATACGCCTTTACAAATAATTCGTGTATCTGTTTCCTAATAAAGCTAAACACGAACGTTATTCTATTTTTGACTTCATTTTAGCGATGCCACCGAACCCCCTGTGGCGTATCTTCCAAAACAATTCCTTGTTCTGTCAATTGATCGCGAATCTCATCTGCTCGAGCGAAATTTTTATCAGACCGCGCAGTTTCACGTTCCGCAATCAGAGCATCAATATTTGCATCTAACAATTCCGTTTGAGCCATTCCATCAACTCCAAAAATCATCATCAGCTCTGCAATCTGTTGCAAAATAAACTTGCCTGTCTCTTCTTTGACCTCGGCTCCTGCACTATAAACATTAGCCAAATCAACCAAGTTAAAGATTTCAGCTACACCATTTTGTGCATTGAAATCATCATCCATTGCCGTAACAAATGCATCAACATGTGCTTGGGCTTGCTTTTCTGTTTCAGCATCATGACCCGCAATACTTGTTTGCAAACGGAAATCTAGGTTGCGATACGCCGTTCGAATTCGCTCAAGGTTACGCGTGGCCAAGTCCAGATTGTTTTGTGAATATGCAATCGGACGCCGATATTGCGTGGTGGCCATGAAGAAACGAATAATCATTGGGTCATCAACATGCTTCAACAACTCGTGCACGGTTGTGAAATTACCCAACGACTTTGACATCTTTTCATTGTCATCCCCAACCGTCACAAAGCCATTATGCAACCACTTATTCACAAACTTTTCACCGGTGTGCGCCTCAGCTTGTGCAATTTCATTTGTGTGATGCGGAAACGCCAAATCAATTCCACCACCGTGAATATCAAAATGATTTCCTAGATACTTAGTTGACATCACCGAACATTCAATGTGCCAACCAGGACGACCGTCGCCCCACGGAGAAGGCCACGCAATCGCACCATCGCCGTTCGCACCCTTCCAAACGGCAAAGTCCATTGGATCCTCTTTACGCGCCAACTCACCATCATCCAAACGACCAGCCGCGTTGTGCTCCATTTCATCTAAATCTTGATGCGCCAGAATCCCGTAACCCTCATACTTCTTAGCACGAAAATAAACATCGCCTTCAGATTCGTAAGCATAACCCTTTTCAACCAAATCCTGCACGAAATCAATAATTCCATCAATGTGCTCTGTTGCACGAGGCCGCACAGTTGCAGGCTTGATGTTCAGCGGCAACGTGTCTTCGTTAAATGCTTGAATATATTTGTCAGCTAATTGTGGCACCGTAATTCCTTGTTCCTCCGCCGCCTTAATCATCTTGTCATCGACGTCAGTGAAATTAGAAACATAGGTCACGTCATAGCCACGGTATTCAAAATAACGGCGAATTGTATCAAACGCAATTGCAGAACGCGCATTCCCAACGTGAATATAATTGTAAACAGTCGGTCCACAAACATACATGTTAATTTTACCGGCATTCATTGGCACAAAATCTTCTTTTTCCAACGTCATTGTGTTAAATACTTTAATCATTTTCGTTGTCTCCTTGTTGTGACAAATGCGCCTGTTCGTTTTTCTTGATTCTACTTGCAGCCTTCTTTTCACGCCATCGCGAACTTGCCAATGACGTCCAAAAAATCCAAATTACTAGCACTGACCAACTTGACGCTGATGGATAGATAAACGAAAGCCCCGTTCCCATTAGTGCAATGGCCATCATTCTTAAACGAGTTTTATTATATGCACGAATTTGCAGTTGATGCTCATCGTCAACTAATTTTGAAACATGCCCTGCTAAATTGTACAAGCTGTAAAGCGACCATAGATAAATAAACCCATACACGACCCCGGCCGCCTTGGAATGGCTGAAATTACTATGCCATTCTGTGACAAAAGGCACCATCGTAATTGAAAAAATCGCGCGGAGGTTTTGCGACAAGATGGTTCGATCGACATTGCTAATATTGGCCATGATCTGGTGATGGCTAATCCAAAAACTACCAATCAACATGAAACTCAGTCCATATGCAATCAGGGTATCAATGAATTCTGGACGAAGTAACTCGTTCCAATTTCCAGTCACCGGCTGCCGTAATTGCAAGACCATGATTGTAATCAGGATTGAAAAGACACCATCACTAAAATTTTCTAATCGATTTTTTGTCATTCAACAGCCTTCTTAATTGCTTGCAGCAAAACCAGTGCTTCATGCTCTACTATAAACGCCTTACGGAACTTTGAACAGAACGATTCTAAGTAAGTTATTTAACGTCACGTTTCACGCGTCGCACATAACTCACTTAGCTCGCCAGTTCAATTTTGCTTGCAGCAAAACCGTTCCTCCATTCTCTACTATTTCCACCATGCATCAAACACAGTAATCGGTCCTTGACGCTTATGCTGCGTCTTCGCATACCATTGCTCAATCTTTTCCGCATCAGCAGCTTTAACTTCCTTGCCTTCAAGATAATCATCAA
The DNA here is from genome assembly GCA_031289615.1 of Lactobacillaceae bacterium. Classification (GTDB taxonomy): domain Bacteria; phylum Bacillota; class Bacilli; order Lactobacillales; family Lactobacillaceae; genus Weissella. The sequence continues at coordinate 58,499 of JAITPD010000007.1, forward strand.
TCGCATCATACGACACACCTAACGCTAATTCATCCGGCAATGCTGGCCGATCTTCTTCCAAATCAGCGGTTGGCGTCTTGTCATACAAATGCTTCGGTGCTTCCAAAAACGCCAAAATTGCACGTCCTTGGCGCTTGTTCAAACGATACAACGGCGTAATGTCGGCCGCTCCATCCCCAAACTTTGTGTAGAACCCAGTAATCGCCTCAGCCGCATGATCAGTTCCAATTACAACTCCACCAAGCGCTCCCGCAACTCCATACTGTGCAATCATCCGTTGGCGCGCTTTGATATTGCCCTTATTGTAATCAGAAACGTTGAGCCCCGCCGCATTTAACTGCTTAACCACACCCTCAGTTGCATCCTGAATATTGACGCGAATCGTCTTATCAGCCTTTTGCCAAGCAATCGAATCCAACGCATCCTGTTCATCCGCTTGTTCATTATATGGCAAACGCATTGCTACAAATTGGTAAGTGTCATCGCCCGTTTCAGTTCGGAGCTCAGTCACTGCAGCTTCAGCCATTTTCCCAGCCAATGTCGAATCCTGTCCGCCCGAAATTCCTAGCACATACGTTTTAAAACCAGTCTTCAATAGATAATCTTTTAACAAATCAACCGAACGCTGAAATTCCGTTGCCGGGTCAATCGTTGGTTGCGTTCCTAAAGCTGCAATAATTTCTGTCTGCATTTCACGCATGCCAAATCCTCCTAAGATTTAACTCTAAATGTCTGAGTATGCCAATTAAATCACACGTTATTTTCATTCTCTGCAAAATCTTTCGCAACGTCATCCACATAATGGCGCACTTCTTTAATCAACGCCATCTTGTGATCCCACGTCTTTTGCGACAGGTCGACCGGATATTCTTGCGGATTCATGCCCCGGCGATATTCTGACCAAAGATGATCCAAACGCTCTGCTGAATACTTTTGAATTTCCTGCACAGAGGGGCTTTCATAAATCACCTCACCGTCAATAACCATATCTTCCAAAATTGGCCGGGCATCAAAATCAACAATCGTCTTATTCAAATATGGATAAGCTGGATGGAACATAAATAGTTCGTTCACATCGGCTGGCTTTTCATCCCATAGCGCCACATAATCACCCTGCGACTTTGAATCTGCATTGCTCGTAATCCGCCAAACCTGTTTTTTACCCGGATTGGAAATCTTAACGGCACTTCCTGAAATCTTGATCGTATCGACCATCTTACCAGTATCGTCTTCCACAGAAACCACTTTGTAAACGGCACCCAAAGCTGGTTGATCAAATGCTGTAATCAACTTTGTTCCAACACCCCAAACGTCAATTTTGGCATCCTGCAACTTCAACGACGTGATTGTCTCTTCGTCCAAATCATTTGACGCATAAATCTTTGCGTCTGGAAACCCAGCTTCGTCCAACATCTTGCGCACACCCTTTGAAAGGTACGCCATGTCGCCAGAATCAATTCGCACGCCTAAGAAATTAATCTTGTCGCCAAATTCTTTAGCCACCCGAATTGCACTTGGTACCCCTGAACGTAGCGTATCATACGTGTCAACCAAGAACACTGCATCCTTATGCGTTTCTGCATAGGCTTTAAAGGCTTCATAATCATTTCGATAAATCTGCACAAGAGCGTGCGCGTGCGTTCCGCTAATAGGAATGCCAAACAGTTTTCCTGCTCGCACATTTGAAGTCGCATTAAATCCACCAATAAAGGCTGCTCGAGTTCCCCACAACGCTGCATCCATTTCTTGGGCCCGCCGAGTTCCAAACTCAAGCAAGCCTTGATCCCCAACAACCGCTCGCATACGTGAAGCTTTCGTTGCAATTAAAGTTTGATAATTAATGATATTCAAAAGGGGCGTCTCAACCAACTGTGCATCAAAAATTGACCCCTCAACTTGCAGGATTGGTTCATTGTTAAAGACGACCTCACCCTCTTTAGGTGCCCGAACCGTCGCAGTAAAACGCCAATTTTCTAAATAATCAACAAAATCATCCGCAAAGAGTGGATCTTGGCGCATGTATTCAATGTCACTTTTTGAAAAATGTAAGTCGCGCAAAAAGTCTAAAGCCCGTTCAAGACCAGCAAAAATCGCATACCCATTCTTAAAAGGCAATGATCGAAAATACATCTCAAAGACGGCTTTCCTATTATGAATCCCTTTTTGAAAATAAGTTTGCATCATTGTGAGCTGATAAGCATCTGTATGCAAGATAAAACTATCATCTGGAAATGCTGTTTTCATGGTATTATCCCCATTTATTCCTAACATAATGTATATATAAATTTTATCACATCCTTATTAATTCGGGCGGTTGTAGCACGTCCTATTTAAGAGTTGCAAAGTTAAGCTACCAAAATATGCGGTATAATTAAGATATTGCTCACTACATATCGAGGTACACCATGGATCAAACAACTCAAAAAATCATGAAAGAATCAATTCGTGTCGGCATGCTACTCTCACTCACGGCCGGCTTCATTGATTCGTACACCTTTGCCTTTCACAACGCCCGATTCGCGTCATTTCAAAGTGGAAACATGTTGCAGTTTGGCGTGAATTTCGCCAGCGGTCATTTTAGCCACGCCATGATCTTTTTCTGGCCCGTCCTATTTTATCTCATCGGATCAGGCCTCAATCAATTCATCAAAAAAATTCGCTATGTGAACGACATTCAATGGGAAGAACTTTCTGTCCTCGTCGAGATGAGCGGAATTTTTCTCGTCGCGATCTTGGAAGTTTTGCACGTGTCAAGCCTGATCAGCCTGTCTATCCTTGCTACTTTTATGGCGATGCAGGCCGACACATTCACCAAGCTGCGTGGTGCGACCTATGTGACCACGATGAATACTGGTAATCTCAAGAACCTCGGCTCTAAATTGGCTAATTTTTTGATGACCCGCGATATTTCTGAGTTAAAACGCGCGCGAAATACGGCCCTGATTATAGGAAGCTTTATCATCGGCGCCATCATTGCATATTTTATCGGTCACATTATACACGGTTGGGCGATGTTCATCCCCGTTTTCATCCTGTTCATCATTTGGCGTGAAATCATCGGCGACCGAGAGCTAGAGTTAAATTAAATTATCCCTAAAGCATTGACAATACTCTCATTTGTGTTTAATATAGGTGCATGGATAAAAAGTAAACAAGTTGAGCAGAAAAGTACATCATCTACTACGGTAAAGAGAGACAGCGTTTGGTGAGAGTTGTCCCGCAAGTGGTTTTGGAAAATGATCTGTGATTGGCGTCGATGAGTAGCAAGTCTATAAGTTGATGACGGAATGGTCTACGTTACAAGACACACGAATCAGTATGGCATCATTTCGCCCACTACCCGCTCGTTGTTAAGACTTCAAAGAGTAATTTTTGAAGTGAAGTAGAATGGTAACACGAGAACTCGTTTCTATTTGATATTAATTTATCAAGATAGGGACGAGTTTTTTTATTTTCGTTCAACTTGTTTACTTTTTGCCCCAAATTTTTTTATTACCCAGGAGATGAACTCATGAATAAAACTTTTAAAATCGGTGTCGTTACAATCGCTGCTGGATTGGTTGCTTCCGTTGCATTGCCAACTGTTACAACTGTCTCAGCCGCATCAAAGAAAACTTTGACTGTCGGAATCGTCGGAACTTCAGACGCCAAGTTGTGGAAAGAAGTTGCCAAGACTGCTAAGAAGAAGTACGGTATCACGTTGAAGACCAAGGTTTTCACTGATTACAATACTCCAAACAAGGCTTTAGCTGACGGGTCGCTTAACTTAAACGCATTCCAACACTACAATTTCTTGAACAACTGGAACAAGTCAAACAAGGACGCTGTTAAGGCTATTGGAAAGACATTCATTACTCCAATCCGTCTTTATGCAACTGGCGTGAAGTCAGTTAAGGACATCAAAGACGGTGCAACTATCGCTGTGCCAAATGATCCAAGTAACGAAGGCCGTGCTTTGACTTTGCTCCAATCAGCTGGTTTGATTAAATTGAAGACGACTGATTTGCCAACTGTTAAGGACATTACAGAAAACAAGAAGAATTTGCAGATTAAAGAAATCGCTGCTGACCAAACTCCATCAGCTTTGAAGTCTGAAGGAGCTGCGGTTATCAACACGAACTATGCGCAAGATGCTAAGATCAAGTTGAGCTCAGCCATTTACGTTGAACCAATCGATAAGTCTTCTGAACAATGGATTAACATCATTGCTGTTGCCAAGAAGAACGTGAACAAGACTGAATACAAAGACATCGTGAAGGCTTACCAAACTAAGGCTACTAAGACTTACTTGAAGAAGACTTGGGGCGATGCTGAAATTCCTGCATGGGGAATCACTTTGAAGTAGAAATATGAGAGCGTTGTGCTTGTTGTGAAACAGCTTGGTCATTTTTCACTTGCGTGGTGGCTTTTCAATGAAGATAGTAAGTGGCGACACGGTCCCATTCGACTTTTAATTTCGGTAAACCGAAATTTAGTCGAATTGGTGCCGCTACCTCGCTTTTCCACCTACTATCATCATTTCAAACCACCACGCTTTAATAAAATGACCAAGGTGTTTGCCGATCAGCGAAGCGATTCTGTCATCGGGTGATCAGCCCTTGCCGAATCTGAACGTAAAGAATCTTTACCGAAGCTGATCCATCAACAAACAATATGACACAGCACAAGACATTAAGCATGAAGATTTTCATACCACAAATCGAGATGTAAAATCCTTGGCATTGGAGTCATCGCCTCTGCCAGGCCCCCCGTCATCTCCGGGGGATTACATATAAAATTTAAAATGATGCCAGACGATGACAACTGTATTATTTTTAATTGTAGTAGCTAATGTCCCAACATTCGGGTGATTTATGCTATTTTATATGAAGTAACTCGTTGTGCTTGTTGTAAAAACCTTAGCCATTTTTGATTTGCGTGGCGTAGCGATTCTGTCGTCGGATGACCAGCCCTTGCCGAATCTAGGCGAAACTTTTCACGCGTGCTTTAGCGCCGTGAAATTTGCAAATTATTTTGCAATTCGCCGTGAATCGTGCAGGGCCATCCGAACGTAAAGAATCTTTAGCGAAGCTGAGCAATCAAAAGAAACATACACAACTAGTATTATTCGAGAAGTAATTGATAAGTAGGAGATGAACTTATGGGAATTATTGACTTAACAAATGTCAACGTCACTTTCCGGCAAAAGAAGCAAGAAATTGTGGCCGTGCGTGACGAAACATTGACTGTTGAAAAAGGCGAAATCTACGGTATCGTTGGATATTCTGGAGCTGGTAAATCAACTCTTGTTCGAACGATTAACATGTTGCAAAAGCCAACGAGTGGTTCAGTTTTGGTGCAAGGGATTGAAATGACGACCCTAAAGCCCTCTGATCTTCGCGCTGAACGCAAGAAAATTGGGATGATCTTTCAACACTTTAACCTGTTGGACGAAATCACCGTTTTTCAAAATGTTTTGCAACCACTCAAGCATGCTGATCTATCTAAAAAGGCCAAGGCTGACAAGGTGAATCAACTGTTAGAGCTGGTCGGGCTTTCTGATCGAGCAAACAACTATCCTGCTCAACTTTCAGGCGGACAAAAGCAACGAGTCGCAATTGCACGAGCTTTAGCCAATGATCCTGATATTTTGATCTCAGACGAAGCAACTTCTGCTCTGGATCCCCGGACAACTAACCAAATTTTGGCTCTTCTTAAGCGTTTGAACGTCGAACTCGGCCTTACGATTGTCTTGATTACCCACGAAATGCAGGCTATTAAAGAAATTGCTGATAACGTGGCCGTGATGGAAGACGGTCATATCATCGAACGTGGTACTCTGCTAGAAATATTTACGGCGCCACAAGCTCAGCTGACGAAGGACTTTATCAACACTGCCACGAACCGCGAAGAAGCGCTCGTGAAGGTACAAGAATTGTTGGAAACGCATCCGCTTGCAGCTGACGAAATCCTTGTTGAGATTGACTTTGTTGGCGAACAAACTGCGCAACCATTGATTTCACGTTTGTATGCTGATTACGGCGTTTCGGCCAACATCTTGTACTCAAATATGGAAATTTTGACGAAAACACCCGTTGGAACGGCTCTTGCTGTCTTAAAGGGAACTGATGAAAAAAAGGATGAAGCGATCGAAGCCTTTAGCAAAAATAATGTCAAGATTGTAAAGTTTAATGCAGGAGGTCAGGCAAATGTTTAGTTGGATTAACACTTATTTCCCAAACATCTACACTCAAGGCTGGGGCGGTGACTTTGGCTGGGGTACTGCGATTTGGCAGACGGTTTACATGACATTTGGTTCCGCTATTTTCGGGGGAATCCTCGGCTTGCTCTTTGGAATCGGTTTGGTCTTGACCACGGATGACGGTTTAACGCCTAATAACGTTTTGTTCCAGATTTTTGACAAAGTCGTTTCAATCGGTCGCGCAATTCCATTTATCATCATGGTAGTTGTGATTTCGCCCTTGACCCAGCTGATTGTGCATACTACAATCGGTGCGACGGCTGCATTGGTTCCGCTATCTTTGGGTGTCTTCCCATTCTTTGCCCGCCAAGTCCAAGTGGCTTTACTTGGTGTCAGCTCAGGTAAAATTGAAGCGGCTCGAGCGTACGGCGCAACAAACTGGGACATCATCGTGGACGTTTATCTGCGCGAAGGTCGTTCAGAATTGATTCGTGTTTCGACTGTCACGTTGATTTCACTAGTTGGTTTGACTGCAATGGCTGGTGCGATTGGTGCTGGTGGACTTGGTACGACGGCGATTGTGACCGGATACCAACGCTTCCAAAACGACGTAATGTGGTTGGCAACGATTATTGTTTTGCTGCTGATCGTGATCATTCAGTTCGTTGGTGACTTCTCAGCAAAGAAAGCTCATCACAAGTAAAATATGTAAATGAAAATGCACTCTGCTAGTTTGAAGCGAGTGCATTTTTTGCTAGATATAACTATTTTTCAACTTTCACAACATCCAAATACTTAATCTTTTGTTCGTCATCACCGTACGCCATAATCTTGAAATTACCAACTTGAACTGTATCCCCAACCTTAAAGTCAGGATGTTCGTGTTGGATTTCATTGAGCAAACGCGCGTGCTTATGCGCTTCAAACTCGCCAATTCGCGTGCTGAAATATTTATCAAAGTAGCCCAGCGGTGTGCGATTGTGCGCCCAATAGTGCTTGACCTGATTGTCATCCGTCTCCAAGTAATGAATCCAATGCTTGCGACGATACCAGAGGAACCCGAAGAATCCGAGCACCGCTGCCGCTAGTAAGCTCCAAAGCCATGGCCAGAATGCTGGTCGAGCAACTTGTGTATCTGCAGCTTCGACATCCTTGTCAGCGTCGGCATCTTTCGCGCTCTTGACCACTGTATCATCAGTTGTTGGTGAAGTGATTGTGTCGTCAGTTGCTGGTGTTGTCGCTTGAACTTGTGCTGTATCTGCAGCTTGAGCGTACGCGATCACCGGTGCAACTCCTGGCAAAACAGTTACGGTATTTGGCCCGACAATTGGAGCTGGTGTTGGAGCTGGCACAGGAACCGGTGTTGGCATTGGAACTGGTACCGGAGTTGGTTCAGGCGTTGGTGTTGGAACTGGCGGTACTGGGGGCACTGGCGGAACCGGTGTGTTCGCCGTATACACAACATTAATTACACTTTCGGCAGCTGAGTTGTGCGTATAAACATGTCCAGTCACAAACTTGGTCGTCGTTGTATAACCATCGACGTCCGGCGAAGTCACTGCATTTGTCATCTGCTCGGGCGTCCAAACATCTTCTAAAATTTCGCCCGTCACGTTGTCAGTTGTCACTGAATGAATGAACGTTAACTCTTGCACATTTTCTGGCGCCAAAGTCTTTTGTGCACCGTCTACGTAATGAATCGTCTGCTTGACTATCTTTGTAGTCTGCTTCAGTGTGGTTCCGTTCTTAACGTATGTCACAAAGATTGTTGAATCACTATCGTTAGCGTTAACTGTCTTAGCGTCAACCGTGGTTTGGTCAGCATGCCACCCCTTCAACTCTGGAGAATCAACAGCCTGCGTATCAATATTTGCTGGATCCCAATCTGTTGTAACTTCACCATTCACTCGGTCAGTATGTTTGATACCTGTGAAATGTAAAATTTGTACATTTGCTTCTGATACCTGCGTTCCATCCACATACTGATAACGAATGGTCTGTTGAATGTCCTTTTCTACGTTTTCATCATCAATACCATGCTTCAGATAAACATTAATCGTTTTATCAACATCATACGTTCCATATGGATATCCAGCATCAGCATGATCAAATTCGTACCCTTTTGCCTCCCATTCATTCAAAATATCATCTGAAATAGTATAGCTGTCTTCATCTTCTCCAGTATGTGTTGCATCAGTTTCTAAAACCCTGTTTGCTTCATCCACGTCCACATAATTAACAGTGACTGTGCTTGCCGGAAGTGGATCAGACTGCCAAACATACGTATCAACTTTCCCACTTGTTGTATGAGCTGCTCCAATCCCATTTGCAGCATATGCAATTCCGTTTGGCTTATGTGCAGTTCCAGTTCCAATTTCACGCCATTGATTTGAGTTAACTTCATAATAATTATCGAAAATTTTACCAATAACTGGTGTAGGAATGCCCAAGTTAGTCCACAATAAAGTTGTTAACTGGAAATTAACCCCAAACGTCAGCTTCCACAGAGACGAACAATTAACTAGGACACGTTGACTATAAGCAATCCCACTTGTGTTCCAACTACTAAAATCAAGTTGTTCTAAACTATTACAACCACTAAACATCATACTAATATTGGCTAAACTGCTAGTATCCCATGTGCCAACCGTAATTTCCTTCAAACTATTACAACCACTGAACATGCTGATCATTGTGGTTACTTTACCGGTATTCCAACCACTAACATCAATATGGCTTAAAGCATTACAGCTCATAAACATCATTTCCATTGTTGTAACTTTGGCAGTGTTCCAATCACTCACGTCTAGTTGTGGTAATCTATCACAAAGTCTAAACATCTCACTCATATTAGTAACGGATGATGTATTCCATTCACTCACATCAAGTTCGGTTAACATATCACAGTCATAAAACATTTGGCTCATGTTGTTTACACTGCTGACATCCCATGCACCAAGCTCAATATTCACTAAACTAGTAGCATCATAGAACATAGCACTCATATCAGTTACTTTAGCAGTATCCCAAGCATTCAAATTTAACGCAGATAATTGCGCACACCCACCAAACATGTAACTCATATTTTCTACATTTTTCGTATCAAACCAATTAACGTCCAACGCTGTCAGAGATAGACAATTATAAAACATCCCGGTCAAATTTTGAGCTGATTCGGTGTTCCAATTCGTCGCCCCAAATTGTTGTAACTGCGTACAATTCCCAAACATATATGAAAAATTAGTAACCTGCGACACATCTAAATTATTTAGATTACTAATCGTTTGCAATCTACTTAAGCCCCAAAACATGCGACTTGCGTTTTGATTGGCAATCACGCCTGGCTCAATTGTGACACTAGTAATTATGTTGGCGTATGTTACCGTGGCCCATGCCGGACTAGTCCCAAGTTGTCCACTGACCCCATCAGTTGGCTTGATTGTTAAAAGGCCATCTGTAATTTCCCAATCACAAGCTCCAGACTGGCCCTCATAATCTGCCGCATGCGCAATCGTCTCCCAATTTTGCACGATCGTCGATGTTGTTGGTGCCACCAATCCGACAAACAGCACGCTTAAAAGCAGTACAGCCTGGGTCATCCTTTTGCTAATCTTATGAATTTTCATCGCCTGTCTCCTTATTTTTACATTTGTAACTAAATTGTAACAATTAAAATTGAACAGGTTTTGCTTTAGTTTAGTTTAGTTTAGTTTAGTTTAGTTTAGTAAAATTATGTCACAAGTGTGAATTAGTCCGAAAAAACGGATTAGACTTTGAAGTTTTAAATATGCATTGGCTTTATTTGACTTCCCCGGTGTTTGTTGCGAAAAAAAGGCTGACGTTCATATTGTCAGTCCAACCATGTTTAAATTTCAATGAAAAAATCAACGTTTTTATTTTCAAACTTTAAAAAATATGTATAATTTTCGTGGACAATTCAGCTCCAAATGCCAGTACATCAAGCAAACTATTCCAAAATTAATGATGCTCTATTTTATATTAAGATGAATAAATTACTACTTATCAAAACCCTATTGTAAAGGCATTTATTATCATTCATACTAACTATAGTGAGCTCGTTTATTATCTTAAACCAAAATAATTGATACGTGCCTTGATACGTGCCTTGATACGTGTTATTATATATTTTAGAAAGAATGAATCTGTGGTTGAATATAACTTTAAGCGCTTGAAAAAACTTGCCAAAAGTCTTGGCTGGAAAGATATGCGAACACGTGGGAGCCATGGTAAATTAAATTATGAAATATATATATTATGCAACTTTATACGATGATAATGGTTCGGTCGGAGTTTCATTTCACGACTTTCCATCCGTTAATACTTTTGGAGAAGATGAATTTACAGCAATTTTAAATGCCCAAGAAGCACTAGAAGGTTATCTATGGGGTGCCGAAGACGAAAAAATCACAATCCCTAAAGCAACTGATTCTAAAAATATTGTTCTAAAAACCGGTGAAAGATTGGTTGCATTACAAATTGATACAACACTTGTTCGTCTGCAAGAAGAAAACAAATTGGTCAAAAAGACATTAACAATCCCAAAATATTTAAATGAAGCCGGAATTGCAGCCAAAGTTAATTTCTCTAAAATTTTGACAGATGCGTTGGCCGATAAGTTAGCTCATTAATTTCTTGATGTGGCATTTTAAAAGCGCTAAGGACAAAATCCCTAACGCTTTTCGTATACCTAAAATTTACCGTGACTTTGGCCCCGGCGTTGACGCAATCAAGGTCATCTTACCCTTGAAGACCCATTCGGCTACTGTTGCTGGCATGATAAAGCTCGTTGCTAGCTCCAATGGATATTCGTGCCCGTTAATCACAACCACTCCTGATCCATCAATCACCGTATATTGCGTGTATGGCATTTGCTTGGTTAAGAAGGCTTCACCATCGATCTCGTCCTTGTAAACATTGAAATAAGGCGCTTCCAACAAAGTAGTTTTCACCAATGACCCTAGTTGCAAAACTTCTTGCTCAGGATGCTCTGCCACAAAGGGAACGTTCGTCACATTTTTAGCATCTTCCAAATGCAATTCGCGCAGTTCACCCGTCTTTGGGTCAGGACGGTCAAAATCATAAACGCGATAAGTCACGTCCGAACTTTGTTGCGTTTCCAAAGCCAGAACTCCAGCTCCAAGCGCATGCAACGTTCCAGCTGGGACATAGAAGAAATCACCAGCATGAACAGGAACCTTCCGCAACAACTTATCCCAATCAGCATTGTCAACCAACGCATCAAATTCTTCTTTGGTCTTAGCATTGTGACCATAATAAATTTCAGCACCTTCATCAGCCGCCAAAATATACCATGACTCAGTTTTACCAAGCTCACCATTATTATGCGCAGCTGCATATTCGTCACCAGGATGAACCTGCACTGACAAATCTTGGTGCGCATCTAAAAACTTTACCAACAACGGATATGGCCGATTTGTGTTCTTGTTATCAAACAAATCTGGGCGCTCTTGCCACATTTCAGCCAAAGTCTTGCCAGCATACTTTTCATTTTCAACCGGACTAACCCCGTTTGGATGACCAGAAACAATCCACGCCTCGCCGGTTGTTTCACTCGGAATATTTAGATTAAAGACATCACGCAAGGCAGTTCCGCCCCAAATCTTTTCATGCAATACTGGTTGCAAAAATAATGGTTCAGTCATTTGATTTTCCTCTTTCTACTTTGTCAGCGTCAAATTAATTCCATCAACCCAGCCCTGGCCGCTAATTTCATACCAATCTTTGCCAGATGGATCGTGTAAAACTTGGTTCAAAATCACAGTCAGACCTGGTGTTAACTCATTTACTTCGCTACCATACGGCTTTGAGTAAACCTTCACCGGCCAATCTTCTTTCTCTTCTATCAAAGTTCCAGTTTTATAAATTGACTCTGGCGTCCAGTCAAATTCTTGCTTGAAACCAAACGTTGACTTCGGCGCACGCTTTTCTATCGTCATTGTCTTTCGATCATACAAAACCCAACGCGAATCAGAAATTTGATGCCAGAAGAGCCCCTTTGTCGTAGCCATTCGTGAAACAATTGGCCAATCCGTCCCAGCGTTTAAGACCATTTGAAGTGGCTTAGTCTTTAGATCAGGTTCGGCATAAGTCTGCGTATCCCCCGTGATGTGGAGAATTTTGCCACTCATCTTTTCAATCTGTGCAACATTATTTTGGCGATAATAGACTGTGATTCTTTGCGTTTGATCTGAAAACACACCAGTCAAAGCTCCACTAACATTATCAACGACATATCCTTCGACTACTGGAGCACTAATCTTGAACGGCGCTCCCAACTCGCCTTGAATAATCTCGGCCATCCCCAAAGATTTATTGGTTCCAGCCTCTTTTTTATACACCCAAACCGGCGTACCTTGCAAGCCAAACTCACTCATTATGCATAACCCTACCCTAATCTCTCATATTTCACTATTAATATCTGCAAACTGTCCATGCACAAAATCAGCAAGTTGCTCAGCGTTGATCCGAATTGACCGCCCGACTTCACCGGCTGAAACTACAATCGTACCTGCACTTTTAGCCTCATTGTCAAAGTAAATTGGGAACTTTTTCGTCTGCCAAATGCCCACCGGATTATTCGCACCATGTACATAACCCGTTGTTTTTTGAAGCTCCTTAGTATGAATTAAATCAACCCGCTTATTCCCAGAAACGACAGCCAGCTTCTTTTCATCGAGATGCGAATCCAGCGGTACCACACCAATGACCGGACTAGTGACGTTGCCAGTGAGCGCCAAAGTCTTGTAAATATCATGCTCTGTAATCCCAAACTGCATCATCTCTTCATCGGAACGTTCCATGCCATTTGTAAAAGCAATTGTTTCATACGGAATCTTGGCTTTGTCGAGAATTTGCTCAACCAATATCTTCTTCACTTTTTGTTTCTTTGCCATTTCAATCTCCATAAATATGTGCGAGCCTAAAATACCTTATCTCACATATAATTATCTTTTATTATACCCCATATATCAGAGCAACCCGAACTTCATTCCTCAGTTTTAAACTTGAATTAACATTCGCTAAACAAAAATAACGTGTCTGGTCTGGAAAATGAAAACGTTGATACGACAGGCCCGATAAAAAGAAGTTGTCTGGTCTGCCGTTTTTGGGGCCTTAAATGTGGTACATTATTACTACGAGATATTTAGAACAATTTACCACGGGGAGGTATTTTTATGACCGAAAATGAACAAGCGCAGTTTATTAAGTTTGATCAAAAAGAAATGTTTATGTTTGTTTTGACTAAAATTGATCAACTTGATAAAAAAATGGACCTTAAATTTGATAAGGTTGATACAGAAATTAAAAATCTTAACACACAGTTTCATGGTCTTAGCAAAGATGTCAGCAATATTGAAACCAGAATGACTTCTGCGAGATGGTATGTCACCTTAATTGTTGGCTTTGCAACCATCTTGTTGGGTGCATTGAGCTTGTATTTGAAATTTTTAGTTTGATAAATTATATTAAAGTTCAAGGGAGGAATTTTTATGACCGAAAATGAGCAAGCTCAGTTTATTAAGTTTGATCAAAAAGAAATGTTTATGTTTGTTTTAAAAAAGCTCGATAAGATGGATGATAAAAACGATAAGAAATTTAGCTCAATTGACGATAAGATTAATTCAAAATTCAAAGAAATGCAAGATAATGTCAATAACTTAACCCAAGAAATTAGCAACGTTAAACAGGATATTAACATTATTAAAATAGATTTGGCAACAGTTGAAACAAATGTTAAAGATGCTTGGAAATATGCAATTTGGTCCGTTGGGGCGGCAACGTTATTCTTAACTATCTTGGGAACTGTCCTGAAATTTTGCGTTTAATAAAGTATCAAAAAAGCGGTTCTATAATATTTGGGACTGATGAATAACATTTGTTTGTTATTCATTGGTTCCATTTTTGTTTTTGATTAGCCAAATGGCTAATCTATAATTGTTTAAGTCAACGTCAATGATTTT
>JAITPD010000001.1 GCA_031289615.1 Lactobacillaceae bacterium
AGGATCCAACAGTTAGTGGAATTGGCGAATTATTTCGCCTTTCATTCAGATTCGTGTAGGACAATCCGAACGTAAAGAATCTTTAGCGAAGCTGATCAACCTGGCACAATATTACACAACTAGAACAACACGTTAGGTACCCATATTTTTAAAATCATCAGGATAAATTTAAGGAGAAAAGCATGGCAAAGCACGTTGTAGTAATTTCATTAGACGCCATGGACTATGCAGATTTGCGGGACCGGCGCCAATTCTTACCAAATCTATCAGCGCTAATTGAGCGGGGAACTTGGGTCAAAAAAGTCCGCGGGGTTTATCCAACGATTACATACCCTTCACATACTTCAATTATCACGGGAACTTACCCCAAAACGCACGGCATTATCAATGCAACTTTGATGCAAACTGAGCGCGTTTCACCTGACTGGTACTGGTACGCCAAGCACATCAAGGTGCCAACTGTTTATGATTTGGCTCGTGAAGCAAGCCTTACGACGGCAGCATTTTTGTGGCCAGTTACGGCGGGAGCAAAGATTAATTGGAATGTCGCTGAAATTTTTCCGAACCGCATTTGGACAAATCAGTATATCACGTCATTTAAAGCCAGTTCACCACTATTTTTGCTGGGGATGGATCGCAAGTATGGTCATCTGCGCAAAGGAATTCAGCAACCGGAGTTAGACGATTTTATCACAGCGGCAACGGTTGATACGATTGTGAATAAGAAACCAAACCTGACGCTAATTCACTTGGTTGATATGGATTCGCATCGGCATCGCTACGGGGTTCGTTCGCAACAAGCAATTGATGCATTAGGGCGTTTAGATACGCATGTTGGTGAGCTAATTCAGGCTACGAAGGACGCTGGGATTTATGAGCAGACGAATTTCATGGTTTTGGGCGATCATTATCAATTAAATGTCGATAAAATGATTCATTTAAATATGCTCTTTGAAGCTGCTGGGTGGTTGCATGGGACGAACAATGGACGGGTTCGACGCAATTGGCAAGTCGTGGCTAAACACGTTGACGGCGCCACTTATATTTATCTCAAAGATGGAGCGTTGCTGAATGCGGTTCGCGCGATGATTAAGGAAGTTGAAGGAGTCAAAACGATTTTTGAGCATTCTGAACTGGTTGAATTAGGGGCTGATCCGGAAGCTAGTTTAATGGTCGAGGCGCAAGATGGTTATTATTTCACAGACGAAACGCATCGCCCAGAAGTTGTAGAAAATGTAACAAACGAAATGTTGCTGGCTGGTGAACCGGACCGCTATAAGGCGACGCACGGCTATTTGCCAACTCATGATGAATACGCGACGACGCTCATTTTGGCTGGTCCTGATGTCAAAGAAGATCAGCAACTTGATTTAGATGTTGATTTAACGGACGAAGGTCCAACGATGGCCGCATTGTTGGATCTGGAGTTCAAGACACCGATAGCAGGTCATAAAATAACGGAAGCATTTAAATAGAGCATGGAGAAAAGTGCGTAAGGCGTTTATGATAGAGCATGGAGCGCTGGTTTTGAGCAAAACGAAAAATTGATTGAGGATAAGATGAAAAAATTCACTAAACAAGAATGGTCTTGGATCATGTATGATTGGGCTAACTCTGGCTATGGCATTATTGTCGTCACAGCTGTTTTGCCAATTTGGGTGACATCAGTTGCGGCCCACCAAGGAATTTCAGCTACACACGCTTCCGCATTCTGGGGTTATGCCAATTCAATCGCGACTTTCATCGCAGCGTTGGTGGCACCATTGTTAGGAGCATTAGCTGATTTTAGAGGCTTCAAAAGTCGCCTGTTTTATAGTTTTACGTTGCTTGGGATTTTAGGAACTTTTGCACTAGCTTTAGCACCAATTAATTCTTTGGTGATTTTGCTAGGCATTTTTATCGTGTCATTTTTGGGATATTCGTCTGCAAACGTGTTGTACGACGCATTTATTACCGACATTACAACGGATGAGCGCATGGACAATATTTCCAGTGCTGGGTATGGCTTCGGTTATTTAGGTGGCCTTGTGCCGTTTGTTTTGTTCGTACTTGTGAAAGATTATTTGAGCGGACGTGGTAGTGTGATTTTTGCATTCGCATTGGCGGCCATTTGGTGGGTGCTATTTACGATTCCGTTTATGCGTAATGTTCGCCAAACTTATGCTCTAGAAACCGTTCGGCATCCAGTAATTGATTCGCTTAAACGTTTATGGCATACAGTTAAAGTATTGCCTCAACATCCGCAGCTATTTTGGTTCTTGCTGGCATACTTCTTCTATATGGATGGTGTTAATACAATTTTCACAATCGCATCATCGTTTGCATTGGCAATTGGAATTCCAGCCTCAAAGTTAATCTTGATTTTATTGATTGTGCAAGTTGTCGCATTTCCATTTTCGCTCTTGTTTGGCTGGCTAGCCGATATCTTTGGCAACAAGCAAGTCTTGATTTTTGGCATGCTTGAATATATCTTCATTACCAGTTTTGCATTTTTCATTCATACCGAATGGGAATTTTGGGTGCTTGCAATCTTAGTTGGAACTGCACAAGGTGGTATGCAAGCCTTATCACGTTCATATTTGGGACAAATTGTGCCCAAGGAACGCAGCAGTGAATTCTTTGGCTTCTACAATATTTTTGGCAAGTTTTCTGCATTTATGGGACCATTATTGTACGCTTTAGTCGTTTCGATTACGGGTCACGTGCAGACTGGAGCAGCGGTTTTGGGGATCTTGTTTGTCATCGGGTTAATCTTATTTCTCTTTATTCCAAAAACTTCTGAAGGCTAGGATGAGACTTGAAACTATGTACTAACGTTATGTAAGTGTATAATGTTAGAAAGAGCATAGAGGAACGGTTTTGCTGAAAGCAAAATCTTTTTGCCGAGCCAAGCGAAAATCCCGAATATTTGTTTTAAGAGAAAGAGAAATTATTAATTATGAAAATTGCGATTGTGACTGATTCTACGGCAACAATTACCCAAGAGGAGGCTGCACAGTATGGGATTAAGGTGATTCCCATTCCAATTATTTTGGACGGCAAAGTATATCAAGAAGACATCGATATCACCACTAAACAGTTCTATGATATGTTGAAAACCACGGATTCATTTCCATCGACTTCGCAACCACCAATTGGCGAATTGATCGAAATCTACGAGAACCTTAAAAATGAAGGCTACGATCAAGTCCTTTCAATTCATTTGGCTTCGACTATTTCTGGCTTTATGAATAATGTCATTTCCATTTCAGACCGGATTGAGGGACTCGAAGTAATTCCGTATGATTCAAAAATTACGGTGCGCCTCATGGGTTGGCTGGTTTTAAAAGCTGCTAAGATGGTACAGGATGGCAAGAGTTTGGCAGAAATCACGGTAACCTTGGACCAATTAGTTGCTTCCATGGATGAATATTTTGTGGTGGATGATTTAAATAATCTGGTTCGTGGCGGGCGCCTGTCAAATGCGGGGGCCGTGATTGGGACGATGCTTAAAGTTAAACCAATTTTGACATTTGACAATGATTCGAATTATATCATACCTTTCGAAAAGGTTCGTTCGATGAAAAAAGCTCAAAAACGGGTAGAAGAGCTATTTAAAAAGGCTTTGTTTGACGCTGATTATCCAATTAAGCCAATGGTGATTCATGCCAACGATGCGGTTGCTGGTGAAAAATGGCGCCACGAGTTGGAAGAAAAGTATCCGGCAATGGAATTTGAATTCTCGTATTTTAGCCCAGTGATTGGCACACATCTTGGACAGGGTGCTTTGGCGCTAGTGTGGATGCGTGATCCAGAAAGTTTGTAAGACCAAGGAGTGATAAAAAGATGGCACAAGTGAAAATAGTAACTGATTCAACTGCAATTTTGACACAAGAAGAACTCGACACATTGGATGTAACAATTGTCCCTTTGACGGTGATGATCGACGACATTATTTATGAAGATGGTGTTACGATTTCTCGAGAAGGCTTTATGGAGAAGATGGCGACGGCGAAAAGCTTGCCAAAGACCTCGACGCCTTCGATTGGTGTGTTTACAAATGTGTACGAGAAGTTGTTAGCTGAGGGCAATGAAATCATCAGTATTCATCTGACTCCCGGACTCTCTGGAACCTTTCACACGGCGCAACAAGCAGCGCAAATGGTGCACGACGAAAAAATTCATCCAGTGAATTCGACGTTCATTGATCGGGCGCTTGGTTTTGCTGTCGTGCGAGCTGCTAAAATGGCGCAAGCAGGGGCGAGTGTTGCTGAAATCTTGGCGGACATTGACCAAACGATTCAGCATACTGAGTTGTATATCACATTGAGCTCTTTGGATAACTTAACAGCGGGTGGACGTATTTCTAGGACAACCGGATTTATTGGTGGCCTGTTAAATATTAAAATTGGTGCGCACGTTGTTGATGGCGAAATTGAAACTGAAGTTAAAGGACGCGGTCAAAAGACGATTAAGGGTTATCTTGAGCGTATCATTGCTCAGATGCATGCTGAAGATGGCATTCAGATGATCGGTCTTTCACATGCGGGTATTCCAGATGAAGCTGCTGAGTTTGCTGAACGCTTAAAGCAAGAATTTCCGGATGCTGAGCTCGCGGTCCAACAAACCACACCGGTCGTTTCAACACATACAGGTGTCGGGGCGTTTGGGTTGAGCTATTTAAAACAGTTTTAGAATTATAGATGATTATTCTAAAATATAACCGAAGTTCAGCTTTGTAAACACGATAATCACCTACTATCATCATTTCAATCCACCACGTTTTTAATAAAATGACCAGGTTATTCTTGATCAGCGAAGCGATTCTGTCGTCGGATGACAAAGCCCTTGCCGAATCTAGCCGAAACTTTTCACGCGGGCTTTAGCGCCGTGAAATTGGCAAATTATTTTGCCATTTGGCATGAATCGTGCAGGGCAAATCCGAACGTAAAGAATCTTTAGCGAAGCTGATCAACTGAGGGTAAATAGTTAAATCACCAAGATGTTTCATGAATTGCACGATTAGTAATTTAATGCTAAATAGTTATTCTAGTGTGTTCGGTTAACCCCGGATGCACTTTTTTAATTGCTGAAAATTAAACCATCGAGAGTAAATCCGAAATAGTAGAGAAGCGTTTACATATATTATGGTAAAATGAAGTTGTATTGTGAAATTATTAATTAATATTAGGAGAGAAATATGACTGTTAGTGTTGGAATTCTAAATGATACCGATCAACTAGAGCAACGAGTTGTGGCAACGCCCGAGTCCGTGGTCCGCTTGAAAAAGGCTGGCTTTGATGTGCTCGTTGAAGCTGGTGCCGGTGATGCTTCGTTTTATGCTGATGATTTATATACACAAGCTGGTGCAGTGATTGGGCAACGTTCTGAGGTTTTAAAAGCTAATGTGGTGATGTCAATTAGTGAAAAAAATACGTTGACACAATTAGCTAATGAGCTGAGTAATCAATGGGTCGTTGGAATGTTTGGGACAGTTGGCGACGATGAAGCTGCTCAGCCGTTTGTTGAATTGAACGAAAAAAGTGGGGTAACAGTGGTCGATGTGACGCGTTTACCACGCCAGCTTTCTATGGCGCAATCAATGGATGCCATGACTTCGCAAAATTCTGTGGCCGGTTACAAAGCCGTGATTTTAGCCGCTGATAATTTCCCTAAATTTTTACCAATGATGACAACGGCGGCCGGGACGGTTCGTCCAGCCCGAGTATTAATCTTAGGCGCAGGAATTGCCGGTCTTCAAGCAATTGGGACTGCTAAGCGACTAGGAGCCATTGTGACGGCATATGACGTTCGTCCAGCTTCTAAAGAAGAAGTTTTGTCATTGGGAGCGAAGTTTTTAGAAATTGATGCGGGTCTTTCAGAAGGGCAAGGCGAAGGTGGTTATGCTCGTAAGTTGACCGTTGAAGAAGCAGCCGCTCAACAAGCAGCGGTGGATGCAGCTGCAGCAAACTTTGACATTATTATTACAACAGCTCAAGTTCCCGGTCGCAAGCCACCAGTTCTTTTGACCAAGGAAGGTGTCGCTAATCTAGGCGCTGGATCTGTGATTGTTGATTGTGGAGCTTCTGAACTGGGCGGAAACGTTGAAGGTTCTAAGCCAAATGAAACAATCAATATCAATGGCGTTAAGATTATTGGCGCACCAACTTTGCCAAGCGAGACGCCAAATGTCGCTTCAGCATTGCTGGCCCGGAATTTTGCAGATATTATCAGTCATTTCTTGGTTGAAGATACTTTGACCGTTCAAAATGATGAAGAATTAGATGCCGCGTTGTTATTGATCAAGCACACAGCAACTCAAAACGCTGATGCCAACGTAGAAGGAGTAAACTAATGTCAACTATGGTTATTGCAATAACGTTATTCATCTTGGCGTTAATTATTGGTGTGACTGTGATTGGACGCGTGCCAGCAACACTTCACACTCCTTTGATGTCAGGCGCAAACTCAATTCACGGCGTTGTCTTGGTCGGAGTTATTATTGTCGCTGCTGAATCTAACTCAGTTTTGTCATATATCTTAATTTTCCTCGCCGCTTTATTGGGAACGATCAATGTGGTCGGTGGATATGTAGTGACGGATCGAATGCTTGATATGTTCAAGCCTAAAAAAGAAGACCCAAAGAACGGTGGTGACGAACAATGATGATTGCAACATTTACAACTGATAAGTTACCAACGATTGCTTGGTTTGTTTATTTACTCTCAGCAATTTTATTTATCCAAGGATTGCGTTATATGAACAGTCCAAAAACTGCGCGTAAAGGAAATTTTGTTTCGATTGCTGGAATGATTATTGCTTCAGTGATGGCGATTATTGATTCAAGTGCCGCTGGGTTCCATTCTGGAATTGCTTTAGGAATGCTGATTGCCGGAGTTGTCCTTGGAGCAATTATCGGAGTTGTTTCTGCTAAAAAGGTTCACATGACAGCTATGCCACAACTAGTTAGTTTGTTTAACACAGTTGGTGGAGGAGCAGCAGCGTTGGTGGCAATTAATGATGCGTTATCACCAGCTCACGGTGGAATTGATATTGGGCATTCGGTGCCTGGCTTAATTTCAGCTGCGTTAGGAATTATCATTGGTGCCATTACTTTTTCAGGATCATTGGTCGCCGCTGGAAAGTTGCAAGGAATTGTGAGCGGTTCAGCCATTAAAATTCCAGGGAAACTTGTGATTGATTTAATTAGCTTGGCCGGTGTGATTTTCTTCTCATTCATGTTAGTGACTGGTCAAGGCTTTGGGTATCCAATGTGGGTTGCGGTGGTCTTGATCGCAGTCTTTGGGCTAATTCTTGGGCTCACGTTTGCTTTGCCAATCGGTGGAGCTGACATGCCGGTGGTTATTTCTGTCTTGAATGCATGTACTGGAACTGCGGTTGCGATGGCTGGGTTTGTGATCAACAACTTGGTCATGATCGTGGCTGGTGCGTTGGTTGGTGCTGCCGGAGCAATCTTGTCATTGTTGATGGCTAAGGCAATGAATCGTTCATTGTTGAGTGTACTTGGTGGTGGATTTGGAAACAGCGATACTGACAGCACATCTGCTGGTGAAACTGGTGATAGTGCTCCATTGCGCGAAACTTCTGCTGATGACTTGGCCGTTCAACTAGCATATGCCAATTCAGTGATTATTGTGCCTGGATACGGACTGGCGGTGGCTGGTGCGCAACATGAAATTGCTGATTTAACCAAATTGCTCGAGGAAAAGGGTGTTGATGTCAAGTTTGCAATTCACCCAGTTGCTGGACGGATGCCTGGTCATATGAACGTTTTGTTGGCCGAAGCAAATATTCCGTATGAAAAATTGCTGGATATGGATGATGTTAATCCATTGTTCCAAACTGCAGATGTCGCCTTAGTGGTTGGGGCCAATGATGTTACAAATCCAGCGGCTCGTCGTCAAGGTACGCCGATTTCTGGAATGCCGATTTTGGATGTCGATAAAGCCAAGTCGGCGGTAGTTGTAAAACGTGGACGCGGTAAGGGTTATGCCGGGATTGAAAACGAACTATATAGCTTGCCGAATACTTCAATGTTGTATGGGGATGCTAAAAAGGCGATTGCTGACGTGATTGTGGCGGTCAAAGAATTGTAAAAACGCACAATTTTAAAGAGCTCCAAGGAAAGTTAGACAAATGAAGGGCTCCAAGAAAGTTAGACAAAATCTAACCAACTTGGAGCTCTTTTATTATGACAAAATATAGTTTTGAACAGAAAGTTACAGTTGTGCAAGAATATCTTTCAGGCAGCTT
>JAITPD010000008.1 GCA_031289615.1 Lactobacillaceae bacterium
TGTCATACAGCTGGGCCACTTAGTAACGGAGGTGGTACGAATGGCAAAATAATTTGCCATTTTCACGGCGCTAAAGCTCGCGTGAAAAGGTTCGCCTAGATTCGGCAAGGGCTGGTCATTCGACGACAGAATCGCTTCGCTGACCAGCAAACTTGGTCATTTTATTCAAGGCGTGGTGATTTGAGATGATGATAGTAGGTGAACGAGCGAGGTAGCGGCACCAATTCGACTCATTTTGTGAAAATGTAAAGTCGAATGGGACCGTGTCGCCACTTACTATCTTTATCGAAAAGCCACCACGCAAGTGAGAAATGACCAAGGTATCCCATAACTACCAAAAGGCGTTAAGTGATTCTGATAATAAATGTTAGCAATTTTTTAAAACCAAAAAATTGACGAATCGTCCTGTAAATGCTACACTTATAATCAGTAATCGTACAGATAGTGTGTCAAAAAGACATACCGAGAAAAAGAGGCGAGCTTAGATCTTTAGGGATCAGGCCCGTCTTTTTGCTGTGATGGGGGAAGGAATAAAGAAGATGAAAGTTAAAGATTGGCATGTATTTCAGGCAATTATTGCAACAGGAATCATGAGTTTTAGTGGGGTACTGATTGAGACGTCAATGAATGTCACGTTCCCAACGTTGATGAAAGATTTTAATACGACGGCCAATGGTGTGCAATGGGTTACAACCGGTTACCTATTGGCGATTGCGGTGATTGTGCCATTATCTGCGTATTTTATCCGTAATTTTTCGGCTCGCCGTTTATTTATTGTTTCAAACATATTTTTCTTATTAGGAGTATTGATCGATAGCTTTGCGCCAAGTTTGATGATGCTATTAGCCGGACGGGTACTGCAAGGAATCGGAACAGGAATCGCGTTACCGTTGATGTTCCACATTATTTTAACTAAGTCGCCTTTTGAAAAGCGGGGCGTCATGATGGGAATCGGAACTATGACTACTTCGATTGCCCCAGCGATTGGACCAACGTATGGCGGAATCGTCTTATCAGCATTAGGTTGGCGAGCTATCTTTTGGTTCCTCGTACCATTGCTCTTGATTTCATTATTAATCGGGCTGCATTCAATTCCCCAAGAAGAAGCGAATCGGACCGAAAAGTTTAACGCATTTGCCTTTGTCGCGTTATCAATTGGGTTAGCTAGCATGCTGATCGGTATTGAAAAGATGTCGCCGCTTTGGTTTGCGGTGAGCCTCGTTGCATTAGTCGTATTTTACTTCTTTAATGCGCGCAATACGTTGTTGAACCTCCACGTCTTTAAAAATAGTTATTTCGTGCGGCTCTTAATCAGTGTTTTGGTTTACCAGGCTATGTTTTTAAGTTTGTCATTTATCCTGCCAAACTATCTCCAACTTGGCTTAGGACAGAACTCGACGACTGCTGGGATGTTTATGTTTCCTGGAGCTATCATTGGAGCTATTCTTGCACCAATTTCAGGCAGGATTCTGGATGCAATCGGGCCAATTAAGCCAATCATGTTTGGTTTGATTGTCTCAACATTTGCAATTATTGGAATGACGCTCACATTTAGCCATGCTTCGATTTGGCTCTTGTTAATGTGGCATATGCTGATGTTATTTGGCTCTGGAATGGCTGTGAATAATTTGATGACGGCCACGTTAGGTCAACTAGATCGAAGCGAATCAGCTGATGGAAATAGTATCTTAAACACCTTCCAACAGTTTGTGGGAGCAGCGGCCACAGCGATTGTAGCGCAACTATTTGCTTCGACGCAACACACTGTCGCAAACGGAACAATGATCGGAAGCCGATATGGACTAATTATGCTAGTCGCTTTGTTTATTGGTTCGCTGATCTTGTTCATCACAGTCATTAAAAAGTTACGTAATTAATTTAAATTTTTTTGTAGCATCAATGCTGTGAATGGTATTGATGCTTTTTTTCATGAACTTCACCTAGATTATCGCTAATTTATCTCGAAGAAAAATGCATCCTGATAAAGTGCTCTAGATTAGGGCATAAATTCGCTATAAAATCAGGTTACAATAAGTAATTAACTATAACATAACTAATTTTGGATTCCAGGGTCGTTTATTGATAACACAGGTATTAAGGCTGGTTGAAGTTTCATTTGTTAACGTTAACTTATTATTTATTAGTAAAACACAATCAGGAAGTTGAGTGCGCATGAAACATAAACAACGCGAAAAAAAGGATAAATCAAAACACCGCTTTTTGAAGTTGAGTTTGATTATTAGTTTGCTAGTAATTATTGCGGCTGGGTCAGCAATATGGCTGTCTCGCCCGGGTGATGAAAATATTATTCAAATCAAAAGCACTCCGGAATATTTTAAAGTTGATGGAGTTAAGGTAAAGTTACAAAGCATCAATAATATCAAGTATTTATATAATGCCAAAACCGGGAAGAAGTTGGTGGGCATGCAAACGCTTGGAAGCAAAATTTATTATTTTAATTCCACGACTGGCGCTGCTGAATTTGGCTACCAAAAAATTGATGGATACAGTTATTATTTTGAAGAAGATGGTACTGAGAGCGCGATTAAGGCTTATCAACACGTGGCAAAAAGTCTAGTTTCAGATAATACGATAATTGAAAAGGTCATTAGCGGAGGCATGCAATTAGTTGGGAAGAGCCCTTATGCATATGGTGGAGGTCGGACTGATGAATCAGTTGCTGCCAATGAATTTGATTGTTCATCATTTGTTGCATATTATTTTCGAGAAGCTGGCCTGCCACTTGTCTATCAATATGCTGCCTCAACCACTTTGCTGGCACAAACTGGAACTCGGGTTGCTTGGGACGACATGCGCCGTGGTGACCTGTTGATCACTCCAGACGATTATCCCGAGGAACGCCAACACGTTGCGATTTATTTAGGTGATGGCTTCGTATTGCACGATGCGTCATCAACCGGTGGTGTTTCAATCAGTCGCTTAAATCAGTTGGTTAATCCCGAGACATCTGCAACCTTGACTTGGGAAGGATTATTTAGGCCTGGCTACGTTCAAAGAGAAGTTGACGCCTAAAAACAGCCTGATATTTACGCTAGCAAAAAGCCACCGAGATAAATGAAGGGCTCCAAGAAAGTTAGACAAAATCTAACCAACTTGGAGCTCTTTTATTATGACAAAATATAGTTTTGAACAGAAAGTTACAGTTGTGCAAGAATATCTTTCAGGCAGCTT
>JAITPD010000020.1 GCA_031289615.1 Lactobacillaceae bacterium
CAAGCAGGCGCACAAATTCCTAAAGGACATGTCATTAGTGTCAGCCTAGCAGCTGGGCAAACTTTTAGTGCAGCCTATGATGAATCAACAACAGTGCCTTATAAGGTCAAGATTAACACAACACCTGGGATTGCCAATACAACTGGCGGAGCGGTGAGTGTTTTGACAGCGAATGCAGATGTGGCTCATGACACTGGGGCGACTGCAACCATGAAAGTGGGATTTGATAGCGCACCAACTTTCAAGTATGCAGGTACGTATTCTGATAGTGTTCAATTTGAGGTTTCCTGTGACGGCGGAGTGCCGATTGTTATCGCTGGGATGCAGTTTGATTATGTTAAGTCTCAAACGGGTAAGGAGCTTTATGTCTTAAATGGTACAGCAAGTCATGTACCATACTGTAAAGATTACTACAAGGCTTATGGGGATTCACTGTTGAGAGAAAGGATCGATGATTGGTTTGAAGATTCATTTGCGGGCCATACAAATAATGATAGTGATGCTACGATTGATGTCGATGGGTATACGATTTACAAGACGACCTTAAATGGCGCAACTTCAGCAAGTACTGGTAATTTTAACAATGTTGAGTTTCAAAATCTGTATCAATCTGTTCCTGAGGGTGGTGTTGGCACAAACGCAATTACAGCCTACGCGTTTGCAGTAAGTAAGGCTGACATCAATGCTCAGTCTGCTTCATCTGGTGATCCCAATACGAAAGAAGGAACTAGAGTAGCACAAAATTTGGAGACAGATTACACCTATTTACGCTCTCCAGGACAAAATTCAACTTCGGTCGGGGCCATGAACGCTTCCACGATCTATAGCTTGAGTCCTACTAGTCCAAGTTTTAGTGTTAAGCCAGCAATTTGGATTGACAGTAAAGGTGGAAAGTAGAACCATGTAAAGAGCGATTCTTCTGGTATTCACACATAGAGGAGTCGTTTTTTGGTGGAGAATTTCTTGGATTTACGCTTCTTTTGTCGCACTCCCGTTTTAATGGTAAAATTAGAGCTATTAAAAAGGATATTAAATACTGCGTTGTGCTAGTTGTGTAAAATTGTATTTTGTTTGATCAGCTTAGCTAAAGATTCTTTACGTTCGGATTTGACCTGCACGATTCATTATGCGTTTTGTTAGCGATTCATCGCTTACCAAAACACGATCCGAAGTACTTAGTTGGGCAGCTGTGTCATACAGCTGGGCGACTTAGTAACGGAGGTGGTCCGAATGGCAAAATAATTTGCCAATTTCACGGCGCTAAAGCACACGTGAAAAGTTTCGGCTAGATTCGGTGAGGCCTGGTCATCCGACGACAGAATCGCTACGCTGATCAGCAAACATCCTGGTCATTTTATTCAAAGCGTGGTGGATTGAGATGATGATAGTAGGTGACCAAGCGAGGTAGCGGCACCAATTCGACTAAATTTCGGGTCACCGAAATTAAAAGCCGAATGGGACCGTGTCGCCACTTACTATCTTTATTGAAAATCAGACACGCAAGTGAAAAATGACCAAGATTTTGAACACCCAGCACCACACGTTAAATAAAATAGATTGGAGCACATGATGAGTTTTAAGAGTTCATTCGCCACATTGGTTGGTAAAACTGCATATTGGGGTCTGCATAGCGTTTTGCACCGCGGCGGAACGTCCTTGCCAGGCATGCTTGCGACTAAAATTGATCCGGAAGTGCTGACAACTTTGGCGGACAAATATGACGTGATTATTGTGACCGGAACGAACGGTAAGACGCTCACAACAGCGCTAATTACGCGCGTGCTTCGTGAAAAATATGCAGACGTGATTACGAACCCATCTGGCTCAAACATGATGCAAGGGGTCGCAGGGACGATGCTCTCTGCTAAGATTACTGACAAGACGAAAAAACCTTTAGTAGTCTTAGAAGTCGACGAGGCTAATGTGGAAGAAGTGACCCGCCAGCTCAAGCCTAAAGCATTTGTGCTGACTAATATTTTCCGGGACCAGCTGGATCGTTACGGCGAGATTTACACAACTTATGAAAAAATTTTAAAGGGGATTCGCTTGGCTCCTGATGCGACAGTCATTGCCAATGCTGATTCGCCAATCTTTATGCGCGGTAATTTTCCAAATCCAAAAGTTTACTTTGGCTTCAAACATTTGCCGGCCGATGGGGACGAACGTGCTCCGTTGAATACTGATGGCGTGCTCTCACCGACTGATGACAGCATTTTGTCGTACCATTTCCGGACATATGCCAATCAAGGCGATTATTTTTCTCATACGGATGATTTCAAGCGTCCAGAGTTGCAATATGCCGTGACGAAGCTGAACCAGTTGACGCCCCGTTTTTCTAATTTTGATATTGATGGTGAAACGTTCCAGATTGAGATTGGTGGAATGTATAACATTTATAATGCGTTGGCGGCTTATGCTGTCGGGCGTTGGCTCGGGGTTGAAAAAACACAGATCAAGAGTGCATTTGAAGCGAATGCACAGATTTTTGGGCGCCAAGAGGCAATCCAGGTGCATGATAAAGAAGTAACAATTGTTCTGATCAAGAATCCGGTTGGTGCCAATCAGGTGTTAGACATGATGAAGACTGATCCGGAGCCGTTTTCGTTGATTGCATTGCTTAATGCCAATTATGCTGATGGGATTGATACAAGTTGGATTTGGGATGCTGATTTCGAATCACTTAAGGATACTGGTGTGCAAACGATTGTGACCGGTGGCGAACGTTATCGTGACTTATATGTGCGTTTGAAGATGGCGGGTTATCCGGATCATCAAGCCTATCCTGACTTGAATAAAATTGTCGAAGCGATTGACCAAATGCCGACGAAACGGGTTTATATTGCGGCGACATACACGGCAATGCTACAACTCCGACAAAAGTTAGCGCAACAAGGCTTTATCAAAGGTGGAATGGGGGAATCGTAATGGCAGAATATCATTTACATGCAGCTCATTTATATGCAGACCTCATGAACACTTACGGGGACTACGGGAATCTCGTGGCGTTGCGATATTATGCAAACCAAATCGGCGTTGAACTAGATGTTGAGTTGGTTTCAATTGGTGACGAATTTGATGAAGATAAGTTTGATTTTGTGCTCTTTGGTGGCGGACAAGATTATGAAGAAGCAGTTGTTGCTAAAGATTTACCAATGAAGGCGGCCGGCTTGAAGCGTTACATTGAAGCTGACGGTCCATTGCTGGGTGTCTGCGGAGGATTCCAATTGCTTGGCGAATATTTCTTGTTGGCTGATGGCACGCGAATTGAAGGTATTTCGGCGATGAAGCATTACACGCTGAATCAACCACATAATCGCTTTACAGGCAATATTAAGATTGAAAATAGTGAAACCGGCCAAGAATACAAAGGTTTTGAAAATCATCAAGGCCGAACGTTCTTGGCGGACAATCAACGACCTCTGGGAAAAGTTTTGCAGGGTAAAGGTAATAATGGCGAAGATGGTGGTGAAGGTCTGATCTACAAGAATGTTTATGGAACTTATTTCCATGGACCAATCTTGACACGTAATGGGAACCTGGCTTTGCGTATTTTGCAAATTGCATTGGAGCGTAAGTATCCTGATATGGATTGGGCGAGCCAAATTGCACGGATTGAGCCAGAATCATTTTAGAATAAATTTTGGAAGTTCATTACTGAAGTGATGGGCTTTTTCATTTGTGATTTTTTGAAGTAGACCAAGTAGACCACGCGTGACCAAAGTAGACCAAGTAGACCACCTGCGAACAAAGTAGACCAAGTAGACCAAAAATAAAATACTTTGTGATTTAATTTGTTTGACGTAAAAATGATCCGCTTTTTTCAGTCTTTTCACCATTTTCATAGCGCTATTTTCGTGTATAATGGAAAGGACAGAACTCACGAGGAGAATATCAAATATGGCTCAATTATTTTTTCGCTATGGTGCAATGGCTAGCGGTAAGAGTATCGAAATTTTAAAGGTCGCGCACAACTTCGAAACGCAAGGGCGCCACGTCTTGTTGTTGACTAGTGCCTTGGATAATCGAACTGAAATTGGCTCAATTGCATCGCGGATTGGTATGCAACGTCCTGCTTTGGCCATTCACGATACAGATGACTTGTTTTATATTGCCCGCAATGCCAAAGATGATATTTCAGCCGTTTTGATTGATGAAGCGCAGTTTTTGAGTCGCGCGCAAGTTAAGCAATTGACTGAAGTAGTTGATGAGCTCGACATTCCAGTGATGACCTTTGGATTGAAGCAGGATGCGTTTAACCAACTCTTCCCGGGTTCAGAGGCATTATTGATTTACGCTGATAAGATTGATGAAATGAAAACGTTGTGCTCGTTATGCACGCGTAAGGCCACGATGAATTTGCGAGTTACTGATGGCAAGCCTGTCTATTCAGGAGCGCAAGTGCAAATCGGTGGCGACGATTCATATATGCCAGTTTGCCGGCATCATTATAACCATCCGGACTTAGAAAAAATTGCTAATCGGATGACAGAAGCTTAAGGGGAAATTGCAATAATGGATGAAATTTTTGAAAAAGTTCAAGCGCTCGTTGACCGTTATGACGAAGTGAGTGAAATGTTGAGTGACCCGGATGTGATTGGGGACACGCAACGTTTTATGGCGCTTTCAAAAGAAGAAGGTTCGCTACGGGAGACGGTTGATGTTTTCCGGAAGTACAAGTCAGTAGTTGAAAGTATTGAGAGTGACAAGGAATTGCTCCAAGAAAAGCTGGATGCTGACATGGAAGAGATGACTAAGGAAGAAATTAAGGAACTCTCAGCAGAAAAAGAAGACATTGAAGGGCAACTCAAGATTATGTTGCTGCCTAAGGATCCAAATGATGACAAAAATATTATCATGGAAATCCACGGAGCTGCTGGTGGAGATGAAGCCGCTTTGTTTGCTGGAAATCTTTATGAAATGTATTCGCGCTTTGCTGAAAAGCAAGGTTGGTCAGTTGAAATCATTGATGAAAACAAGACTGAAATTGGTGGCTACAAAGAACTTGTTTTGATGATTCAAGGCGATAACGTTTATTCAAAGTTGAAGTTTGAAAATGGAGCGCACCGAGTTCAACGAGTTCCAGAGACTGAATCTGCTGGTCGTGTGCATACTTCTACGGCAACGGTTGGTGTGATGCCAGAGTACGAAGACGTTGACATTGAGATTGAAGATAAAGATCTGCGTGTCGATGTGTATCGTTCATCTGGAGCTGGTGGACAGCACGTCAACAAGACTTCTTCTGCCGTCCGAATGACCCACTTGCCAACTGGAGTCGTTGTAGCGATGCAGGATCAACGTTCACAGCAACAAAACCGTGCAAAGGCCATGGAAATTTTGAAGGCGCGAGTTTATAATTTTTATGCTTCTCAAAACGAGGCCGAATATGCAGAGATGCGGAAGACGTCGGTTGGAACCGGAGATCGTTCTGAACGAATTCGGACGTACAATTATCCACAAAACCGCGTGACTGATCACCGTATTGGGTTGTCGCTGAACAAGTTGGACCGAATTATGAACGGGGAGCTCGAAGATATTATTGATGCCCTTGTCATTGCTGACCAGACTGCAAAACTAGAGGAATTGAAGAAGTAGCCTATGTTTGAGGAACAATGGACATTTGAAGCGCTCCGTAAATGGGGCGATTGGCAACTTGAGCCATACATTCAAAACACCGAAGAGCGCTTGGCCCAGTTGGATTATCTCTTAACGGGGATGATGAATTGGGATTATAGCCAACTAAAAAATAATTATAATACTGTGATTGAGGACGAAAAACGGCTGCGCTTTATGGTGGCAGTTCGTGCAATCAAAGGGGGCGTTCCAGTGCAATACGCGTTGGGACATGCGCCTTTTTACGGACGCGAATTTAACGTTGACCGGCGTGTGTTAATTCCTCGCCCAGAAACAGAAGAGCTGGCCGATTGGGTTTTAAAAGATCACCAAAATTCTACAGTGAAAGTTTTGGATATTGGAACTGGGTCTGGAGCGATTGCAATTACGCTTGCGCTAGAACAGCCGAATTGGCGCGTATTTGCCAGTGATATTTCAGACGATGCACTAACGGTGGCACAAGAAAACGCTGCTGAGTTCAATGCAACTGTGCAGTTTATCGAAAGCAATCTCTTTGAAAAGATTGATGGGCAGTTTGATGTGATTGTGTCAAATCCGCCGTATATTTCAGAAGACGAACGCGATGTGATGGATGAATCAGTTTGGATGTTTGAACCGGAGATTGCGTTGTTTGCGGATGATGAAGGTTTGGCATTGTATCGGCAAATCGCGCAAGAGCTTTTGAAACATTTGACACCGACCGGAACTGCATATTTTGAAATTGGGTATTTGCAGGGGCCGGCGCTTGTGAAATTGTTCAGTAGTTTGGAAAACGTTAAGGTTGAGTTGCGACAAGATATGAGCGGGCTGGATCGTATGATTAAGGTTAGGCGAATTGTAAAGTAAATTTGTGAACTAGTTGATCAGCTTCGCTAAAGATTCTTTACGTTCGGATTAGCCCTGCACGATTCATGGCGAATGGCAAAATAATTTGCCAATTCCACGGCGCTAAAGCACGCGTGAAAAGTTTCGCCTAGATTCGGCAAGGACTGGTCATCCGACGACAGAATCGCTCCGCTGATCAGCGTAATTGGCCATTTTATTCAAAGTGTTGTAGAAATATAACAATGAATAATGATATTTAAACTAAGAAGGCACAGCATGGAAACCAAAATTTGGGCAACAACTGAATTAGATCAAGCTGCCAAGGCTTTGAAACAAGGACGTTTGGTGGCTTTTCCGACTGAGACCGTCTATGGCTTGGGAGCTGATGCGTTCAACGAAAATGCTGTGAATAAGGTCTATGCAGCAAAGGGTCGCCCATCCGATAATCCGTTGATCGTGCACGTTGCCAGCCCAGAAACTGTTGAGCAATATGCAGTGGTGGACGAACGCGCGCGCAAATTAATGACGGCTTTTTGGCCCGGCCCTTTGACAATTATTTTGCCGGTGAGGCCCAATACAGTTTCAATGACCGTGACTGGTGGAATGCAAACGGTGGCTTCTCGCATGCCAGATAATCAGGTGACGCTTGATCTGATTCAAAAAGTTGGTTCGCCATTGGTTGGACCATCTGCGAATTTGTCTGGTAAGCCGAGCCCTACCACGGCCTTGCATGTTTACCATGATTTGCATGGCAAGATTGCTGGAGTGGTGGACAATGGTTCTACGCGAATTGGAGTTGAATCAACAGTGATTGATTTGTCAGTTGCAACGCCTGCGATTTTGCGTCCTGGAAAGATTACAGGAGCCCAGATTGAAGCAGTGCTTGGTGAGACAGTTGATTCTGGTGAACATCACGTGAAAGCAGATGAAGCACCCAAAGCGCCGGGCATGAAGTATCGCCATTATGCGCCAGATAAAGCTGTTTACATTGTTAATGCAGATGATTGGACGCAAGCTATTATTTGGGCGCAGGGGCAACTCGAGCCGGTTGGTTTGATGATGCCGGATCAATTAATTGAAATTCATCAGCTCGCAGGAATGGACTTTGTCTGGTCGCTCGGGGATAATGGAGATAGTGCTGCGGCAAAATTATTTGCAGGATTACGAAACTTTGATGATCGTAAAGATGTGCAGACGATTTTGGTTGCTGCGATGCCGGATCTGCCTGGAAATGCGGCTTATAATAACCGTTTGGGAAAGGCCGCCGGTGGACAGTATTTTGATGTCGAGGAATTTATGTAGTTGTGGGTGGTTAATGTACTTTTGAACGCCCATTGATGCCATTGTCACGCTTGAGGAGGAGTTATTACTATGAATTACCGTGAATTTGATCCTGAACTTTGGTCAGCTGTTGATCGTGAAGCTGATCGTCAAGAACATAACATTGAGTTGATTGCTTCAGAAAATATTACCTCAGCTGGTGTTCGTGCAGCACAAGGAAGTATTTTGACAAATAAGTACGCTGAAGGTTATCCTGGCAAGCGTTATTATGGCGGAACAGAATTTATTGACCAAATTGAGCAGTTGGCGATTGACCGAGCTAAGGAATTGTTTGGTGCCGAATACGCGAACGTTCAGCCACACTCAGGTTCACAGGCCAATGCTGCAGTTTATGCTGCCCTTTTGCAACCTGGTGACCACGTGTTAGGCCTCGGCTTAAATGAAGGTGGCCATCTTACGCACGGCTCATCAGTGAACTTCTCAGGTAAGCTTTATAATTTCCACGAATATGGGCTAGACGAAAATGAATTGCTTAATTACGATCAGGTCGAAGCGTTAGCACAAGAATTCAAGCCAAAGATGATTGTGACCGGAGCCTCAGCTTATTCACGGTTCATTGACTTTGATCGTTTCCGTGCAATTGCTGATTCAGTTGGCGCTTATTTGATGGTTGATATGGCGCACATCGCTGGTTTAATTGCGGCTGGTGTTCATCCAAGCCCAGTTGGTATTGCTGATGTTGTAACAACGACGACGCACAAGACTTTGCGGGGACCACGGGGCGGATTGATTTTGGCCAAGGCTGAACTTGGTAAGAAAATTAATTCAGCAATTTTCCCTGGAACGCAAGGTGGACCATTGGAGCACATCATCGCTGGTAAGGCCGTGGCATTTTACGAAGACATGCAGCCAAGCTTTAAGGAATACGGTAAGCAAATTGTGGCGAATGCTAAGGCAATGGCTGAGGTGTTTGCTGCGTCTGAAGCGGTGCGAGTTATTTCTGGTGGAACTGACAACCATTTGTTTAATCTTGATTTGACGAAGACTGGGTTAAACGGAAAAGAAGCGCAGAATTTGTTGGATTCAGTGGCAATCACGACCAACAAGGAAGCCATTCCAAATGAACCATTGAGTCCATTCATTACTTCTGGAATCCGGATTGGAACTCCAGCTATCACAACACGTGGATTCAAAGAAGCTGAATCTCGCGAAGTTGCGGAGTTAATCTTACGGACTTTTGCTAATCATGATAATGAAGCAGAATTAAAGCAAATTGCCAAAGATGTTCGAGCTTTGACAGAAAAGTTCCCGCTTGACGAGATTGAGTACGCGAAATAATTTTTTCATAAACAGAACTAAATTGTTATAATAACTCGTTGTGCTAGTTATGTAATATTGCACTTTGTTTGCTCAGAATTGCTATATTGCCCAGTCAAAGGACAATATTTCAAGTGAAACAGCTTGGTCATTTAATTTAAAGCGTGGTGACTTGAGATGATGATAGTAGGTGATCAAGCGAGGTAGCGGCACCAATTCGACTCATTTTGAAAAAATGTGTAGTCGAATGGGACCGTGTCGCCACTTACTATCTTTATCGAAAAGCCACCACGTAAGTGAAAAAATGGCCAAGATGGTTAATAACTGGCGCTATGCGTTATAATAGACAATAAGTAAGAAAATCAATTTAAAATGTACTAGACGAAGGGACTTACCATGAGCAACTTAACAGTATTTGAGCATCCATTAATTCAACACAAATTAACTATTATTCGTGATAAAAATGTTGGTACGAAAGAGTTCCGCGAGGTTGTTGATGAAATTGCTTCGTTGATGGCATATGAAGTGACGCGCGATTTGCCAACCAAGGATATTGAAATCGAGACTCCAGTGGCAAAGACAGTTAAGAAGACTTTGGCTGGTAAGAAGTTGGCGATCGTACCAATTTTGCGCGCCGGACTTGGAATGGTGGATGGAATCATGAAGTTGGTTCCGGCTGCCCGGGTTGGACACATTGGGATGTATCGTGATGAAGAAACGCTTGAGCCGGTTGAATATTTCGTTAAGTTGCCAGAAGACATCGACCAACGTGAAGTTTTAGTTGTTGATCCAATGTTAGCAACTGGTGGTTCAGCCGTGATGGCAATTGATGCATTGAAGAAGCGGGGAGCCAAGACGATTAAGTTAATTACCTTGGTTTCTGCGCCAGAAGGAGTTAAGGTGGTGCAAGCTGCTCATCCTGATGTTGATATTTACACTGCGGGGCTTGATGATGGTTTGAACGAACATGGTTATATCATTCCAGGTTTGGGTGATGCTGGTGACCGCTTGTTTGGTACCCATTAATTCAATTTTTAAATGACTGACGCTGAATTCTGCTGAATTCGGCGTTTTTATGTATGCTAATAATCCATCGCACCAAAAAAGTCATCCCAGTATTCGTGGAATGACTCTTTATAAATGTTTAAGATTGGTGTCACACTCTAAGACGTCAATCTCTGAAAAATATGCACGAGCTTCATCTAGCATGCGATCATATTCAGAAACATTCGAGACAATTGCAGAAGATTCTTGATTCATAATAAGGTCCTCGTTTCATTGTTATGTGCTGTATAAATACAGTAAAGAAATAAATAAAGTGAATCCGTATGAATTTTAAAATAATGGCATTTAATTTGAAACGAGATCACAGTGGAGATGGATTATGAATACAAACCAAATTCATCATTGTGTTCGTCAAATTTTTCATGACCGAAAAAGTAGGCACGGGCTTCTTCAAGCGCTGGCTCATGTTCAAAAACAGTAACTTTACAATCCTTATCCATAACACTCACCTCTTTTTTTAAGTGCGGTTGTAATATAGGTTCTTTTAAACAACTTTATTAAACCACATAATTAATCTAAAGTGGTGTAATTTAACGATTATTCACAATCTGTTTTGAATAAAGGCGAAAACTTGTCCAGCAATCTGGACGTTTTAAGAAAAAAAGCATCAAAAGACGATAAAATGGGCATTCGTGAATGAAAACGCTTAATTTAACATTGGCGATATTTTTTAATATTTTCCTCATAATTAATTCATAATTAGATAGCTATAATCCTCTTTAAGAGATGAAAAAATATCACTCTAAATCTAAGGAGAAAATAATTCATGAATAATTGTAAGTTTAAGATGCGAGTGGCGCTAATGACGGGCGCCCTACTACTAAATTCATTCATCGCACCACTCAGTCAGATTCAAATTACATATGGTGATGAAAAAAAGGATAATCCGGCAACGACGAAACAAAATTCACAGTCGTTACTGGAAAAGCATAAAGAATATCGGATCGCTGCTTTGAACAAAGAGTGGGATGCCAAAGTTAAAGAGTCTGAGAAAAGTGCGAACAAGGCTGAAGATGTTTTTGTTCAGTTGAAAGATGCGCCTGCTTATAAGGAAGCACCAACACCAACAGGGACTAAGGACAATGTCGAGGAAATCAAGGATGTTGTTGATGACGTCATTGCGGATCAAAAGGATGTGACCAAGCAAGCTGAGGCAATCACTGGCGACGATGTTCAAGAGCAAAGTGGTTACTTGGTGAACGGTTTCTCGATCAAGGCGAGTCCTAAAGAAGTTAAGGAACTCGAAGCGCAAAATGAAGTTGCCGCTGTTTATCCAGTTCATACATATCAAACTGCAGATGCTGATGCTTTGCAACTTGGAAACGCAGTCAAGGCTTGGGATTCAGAAGGTGTTGAACACAAGGGCGATGGGATTGTGATTGCTGATATTGATTCAGGAATTGACCCAACTCATCGTGATTTTTCGTATGCTCCACAAAAGCCAGCGTTGACGGAAGCTAAGATTAAAAGTTTGACGACGGCTAAGAATTTGCCCGGAAAATATTTCTCAGCAAAGGTCCCTTATGGATTTAATTATGCGTCAAACAATAACGTCATTACTGATTCCGGGATTAATCATTATCACGGAATGCACGTTGCCGGAATCATGGCTGCGGATGGGACAGATTACTTGAAGCAAAAAGCTTATGATGACGAAATGAAGAATTCGGGAGACAAAAAGAAAGCCGAGGCAGCTAAGAAGGACGCGCATATTACTGGGAACGCTGATGTCGATGGTGTCGCTCCACACGCGCAAGTGTTGGCAATGAAGGTGTTTGGAAATAATAGTACTGGGGCACACACCCCGGTAATTATTCGTGCAATTGAAGATTCAGTGATGCTGGGTGCTGATATTTTGAACCTATCATTAGGTGCAACTTGTAATGGTGGGCCGGATGATATGGAAGAAGCTGCAATGAACAACGCGGCCAAGATGGGTGCGCTACCGGTCGTGGCTGCTGGAAATTCTGGAAATTATGCTTCAAAATGGTATGGCGACGATAGCCAAGCAAAGGCGATTAAGGAGCAAGAAACGCTTGGTTCACCGGGAACAGCTAGTGATGCTTTGACAGTTGCGTCAGAAGATAATAGCAAAAAGATGGTTGATTCAATTAAGTTAGTTGATGAAAATGGTAAAAATATTTTCTCAGATATTAGTTGTGAAATGAATGTGACTGCTGCCGAAGCTGGATTTAAATGGTATGACACGGGTAGTAATGAATTTGCTGCTGACAAAAAATACGATTTTTCTGAAGAAGGGGCAGCAACTGTTGATGGAAAGAAGCCATCGTTTCAGATGACTATGACTGACGATGGGATTACTGAAGCGCGTCAAACGATTGAGGAAAACATCAAGTCTATTAGGAGTGGCGTTGATCAAGAAGGACAGCCACTCAAAGATACTGATATGGCAATTCAGATGGCAATGACAGCTCTAAACATTAACCCAGCACCAGATGGTTATACTAAGGAAATGCAAAAGGTTCATACGATTGATGATTATGAAAATTTTTATAATAAGTATTATCCTAAAGAATTACCAAAGGGAGACCTAGGACGCGGATATGATGTTGATTTCTACGCTGGGTTCCAATTACCAGATGGTTCATATTCTCAGGAATTAAAGGACCGCAAAGATAAAATTGCAATCATGAGCGAATCTGAATTTTCACAAGCATCACGAGTAAATGATGCACGAATTCACATGCTCCAAGGATTAATTGTTGTTGCTAATGATCCTAAAAAGCAACCAGGAATTAATTCAACTAATGCTTACATTGAAAATGACGAGGGATTGCCAACGATTTTTATCAGTCATGCAGATGGTGAAAAGCTAAAGAATTATTTTGGAACAGAAAAAGGAGCATTGCAAAAGGCCCAAATTTTGCGGGCACCAAGCCGGATTGATAGCTCTACGGCGGGTAAGATGTCGTATTTCTCATCATGGGGGCTGACTCCTTCTCTTGGATTTAAGCCAGAAATTACGGCGCCAGGTGGAGATATTTGGTCAACAATTAATAATAACCAGTTTACTCAAATGAGTGGAACTAGTATGGCAACACCGTTTGTGTCAGGCTCTGAAGCACTTTTGTTACAAGATCTGAAGCAGACAAACTTGAAGGGGCTGGATAAGGTTCGTGCTGCCAAGGTGCGGATGCAAAATTCAGCGACACCAATTACGGAAACGTACACTCAAAATGGTAAAGCGGTTCAGGCGATTAATTCAGTTCGTCAACAAGGTGCTGGTGGGATCAATGTTGCCAAAGCTTTGGTAAACAAGACTTTACTGAGCGTGCATGACAAGATGGAAGGTGCACTTTCGCTAAAGCAAATTAAGGGGACACAAAGTTTTAAGCTGGACGTGACAAATACTAGTTCAAAGACTAAGACGTATCAACTAAATCCAAACAACGGTCAATTTTATTCGCAAACGACCGCGGTTGGTGACGATGGCAAGACTGACATGCTTCATGAAGCACCAATCAATAAGTCGTTAGTTTCGTTGAGCTCTGGATGTCTCACAAATAAGTTCACGGTTGCACCAGGTCAGACAAAGGTTTTGGATATGACGTTAAATGTTGCTAAAGCAGAACCACAAAAGCAGTGGCTCGAAGGCTTCTTTGGCATTCAAGAAGTTGGGACAGACAATACAAACGTTCTGCCAATTGTGGCGTATTATGGTGATTTGGATCAAGAAAAGATAGTTGACCCAATGGCCTATGAAGATGATTCGTATTTTAATGATTCAAATCTTGCACCTGAAGAAAATCCGTTTGATGGCTTTGGTTATTCATTTGATACAGCAAAAGACAAATTTACATTCCAGCCCCATGATATTTGGTATAGCTCAAACACAAATAAGGAGCAAAATATTGGAATGATGTATTTGTTCCATAGTATTGCTCTGACGCGTAATGCTAAAACATTGCACGGTTATTTAACGGACACAAAGGGGAAAACGTTACAAGAAATCAACAAAATGGATAGTATTGGTAGGAGTTATCAATCAGGTTCACGGTTAATGGATAGATTGCAACCAAGTGAATTTGCGTGGAGTGGTGAAATTGTCAATCCAAAGAATGGTGAAAGAATCCAAGCACCTCAAGGAGACTATCAATATCACTTGGATGCAACTAGTTATTTAAGTGATACTGCTAAGCAATCTGAAGTATTTGATGTGCACGTCGATACCACTAAACCGGTTATTAAGAATCTGCGAATGGAAAAAAGAAATGATGGGTTCCACGTTCTTGGGGATGTTAGTGATGACCGCGCAGGTTTTAATAGCGGTCTTCATGATAACTTCATCTCAGTGAACGGTCATGAATTTGCAATTGGTAGGGGTGAAATCGCTCCCATGGGTCGTTCAAAAGCATTTAAATTAGACTATGTTCTAAATGAATCACAAGACAAGCAAATGTTAAGTGGTAAGAACAAAATCATCTTTAGTTTAGAAGACTATGCAGGGAATTGGATTGATGATCAATTTGAATATCAAAATGGTTCTGATGGTCAAGCTGAGTTTAAAATCGTAACGCCAGCAAAGCCAACTAAGGTCGTTAAAGACGATGATGGTGAATATAGTCATGTCGATTTAGAATCAAACGGTGACTTTGCCTCGGATGATCCATACGGGATTGCAGATTCTGACAACACAGATCCATACAGCTATATGGAATACGCAACTCATACAACATTCTCAACTGACTATGATTTAAGTAAGTCAGAGCTGGATGTTGTCGATCATCGTGTGAGAGTTACCGGTTCAAGTAATCATGATTTCTATGTCAATGGAGAAAAAATTACACCAAAGAATGGACAGTATGATGCTTGGGTACCCTATAACCCTAAGGATCTAAAGGTAGCTGAATTAGGACATCAGGTTGGGCATTGGACTAATTTGGTTTATTCAAACGACGCTGCTGGTCATGACATTGTTGAAAAGCGTCCAATCAAGATTTATTCACCAAATCATTCTGCTCCAATTCCGGTTTTTGCTGATGAAAAAATGCATTTTGACCGTAATAATGATTGCAGCTCAACATTTGATACTGAGCGATTTGCATTGGATGGGGTTTTTGAGACAAATGATTATGAAAGCCGCTTAAAAGAAATGGGGCTCCAAGATGTTAAGGATTTCACGGCGTACTATTGCCTTACTGTGAATAAACCAGACTTTGCGGCTACGTTTAAT
This sequence comes from Lactobacillaceae bacterium, assembly GCA_031289615.1. GTDB lineage: Bacteria > Bacillota > Bacilli > Lactobacillales > Lactobacillaceae > Weissella. The sequence continues at coordinate 15,293 of JAITPD010000020.1, forward strand.
ATCGCAAGGAGCTCTGGGGATGTTCATATTATCAATAAAACAGCCGGCGAAACAGATAAAGGCCCAGAGACAATTGTTCACAAGCAAAATGAGCATAACGTTGCCAGGGAATTGAAGTTGCACGAAGGATTTAACACGATAGAATGTTACACGGATGAAAATCCTGATGCGAAAGAGACGACCGTAATCTACTATCAGACAAAGACGATGGCTAAGAACACTTTGTTAGTAAATAATTTTAGTGAGATGAATCTGTCTGATTGGGATGCAAAAAAGAAGTTGTACACTTTGCGTGGTGATGCGGGTGAAAACATTAAGAAGATTACTGTTTTGACGAATTCAATGGACCAAAATGATCCTAAAAATCAAGCGACATTGGCAGATAACAAGTGGTCAATTCCGATTAAACTCGATGACACATTTGGTTACAAGCAATTGACAATGTTGGTGACGCGAGCTGATGGAAAAACGCTGCAGTACACGGTGGGTGGCGCTTATGATATGTGTCCTCCTGAGTTGAAGTTCTGCGGGTCAAACTTGTGGAAGGGCAATGAAAAAGAGGGCTATGATGTCTATACGACTCAATGCTCATATACTTTTACCGGAACAGCGAAAGACAACGCGGATGGTTTGGTGATGTATGTGAATGGTTCACACGTTTTGACGGACAAGGGCGAAGGGTTGAAGCCAGGCCAAGATTTGAGCTTCAAGCAAACCTTTAATCTTGAGAAGAATCATATGACTAAGTTTGAATGGAAGTTGATTGATGCGTACGGTAATACAAAGTTTGTGACGGTTCGCGTGCATCAGGGTCAATCGTAATTAGGGTGAAGTAATGCGGGGTGGCGCTTGTGAAACGCTTAGGTCATTTTTCACTTGCGTGGTGGCTTTTCAATAAAGATAGTAAGTGGCGACACGGTCCCATTCTACTTTTAATTTCGGCAAACCGAAATTTAGTCGAATTGGTGCCGCTACCTCGCGTTTTCACCTACTATCATCATCTCAATCCACCACACTTTGAATAAAATGACCAAGTTATGCTACCTTAATCAGCGAAGCGATTCTGTCGTCGGATGGCCAAGCCCTTGCCGAATCTAGCCGAAATTTTTCACGCGTGCTTTAGCGCCGTGAAATTGGCGAATTATTTCGCCATTCGGCATGAATCGTGCAGGGCA
>JAITPD010000024.1 GCA_031289615.1 Lactobacillaceae bacterium
ATTCGAACCACCTACGTTACTAAGTCGCCCAGCTGTATGACACAGCTGCCCAACTAAGTACTGCGGATCGTGTTTTGGTAAGCGATAAATCGCTAACAAAACGCATAATGAATCGTGCAGGGCTAATCCGAAACGTAAAGAATCTTTAGCGAAGCTGATTAAGAAAACTAAATAATTACTACACACGTTATGTAGACAAAACAGGGAAACAACCGCAGCGCAATCATTCCCCATTTTGTATTCTTAATTGTACAACTCAGCAATTGGCTTTGTGATGATCGCATTAATCTCTTGCAACAATCCGTTCAACGCATTTTCAGCCTGCATTAAAGTCTTTAGTGACTCATACTTTTCCATGTCAGCAGCAACTGATTGCCAATTTTGAATTTGCTCTTGCGTTGGCTCTGCACCACTTTGAACAAGTGCTTGAATCGCTTGTTGCTCAGTTTGAAACTTTTTGAAAACCGCTTCTGCTTCAGCATCTTGATGCATTGCTGCAACAGCATCCCGCAAAGTCTTGTATTGCGCTGTTTCAACTAAATCACTTGCAACACCGTTCACATTGTCATAAATATTAATCATTTTAAAGCTCCTTTATTGTCCTATAATTCCTTTGATTCCATTCCAAATCGTTTGCGCGCCCTTTTTAAGGGTATCGCCAGCTTTTTTAGCTCCATTTGAAATATCACCTACGATATCATCAATATTACCAGAAATTCCATCTTTTGTGTCTGAACTTTCCGAAGTTTGTGAACTTTCTTGAGAACGCACACTCGTAACATTGAACTTGGTTTGCGCCGTATTTGGAATAATCTGCTCGAGTGACTTCTTCATTAGCGGTCCAGCAGTTGACCCAAGTAGCGCAGGAATTGGCTGGCTATTGTCATTTCCGGTCCAAGTCACATTCACAATATCTGGCGTATAAGCAATTGCCCACGAGTCGGTCGCTGCATCAGGATTGTCCTCTTGCCCAGTTGCTTCGGTCGTTCCAGTCTTACCAGCGACAGTGTAACCATACGGATCCGCAGAGACTCCCGTTCCATTGGTATACACGCCCAACATCATGCTCGTCATCTCGTTCGTAACTTTTTCAGACCACAAACGCGTCTGCTTTGGCTTAACAGTGTCAACAATCGTTCGCCCACTTGCGTCCACAATTTTTGTAATGAAATGCGCATTTGACATCTCGCCACCATTTGCAAAACTCGTATAAGCCTGTGCCATTTGCAAAGGTGAAACCCCCTTTGAAAGGCCACCGATGGCCATGGCATAATTTTTATCAGCCTTCGTCAATGGCAATCCAGCCTTAATTCCAGCATTGTAAGCCGTATTTAGCCCAATCTGTTCCATTACCCAAACAGCCGGAATATTGTAAGATTTTTCAAGCGCAATATACATAGGAACGTCAGCAGTAGTCACATCTGCATAATTTTTCGGCGCGTAATTATTGGTTCCAAATGTCATATCGTGATTTGGTAACTCTGAATCATATGAGAAACCACGGCTCAATGAAGGCGCATAGTCGACAATTGGCTTGATCGTTGAACCTGGTTGACGGCGAATTTGTGTAGCTCGGTTTAATCCACGGAAAACGTGCTCACCACGCCCACCAACCACCGCACGAACACCACCATTATGCGCATCCAATACAATCGTCGCAGCTTGCGAACCATCCCCGATTGGATTCAAATACGGATTAGCATAGTCGATTTGCAAGTTCGTCTGATCTTTTTGATTCATCGTCGTGTAAATCTTATAACCATCTTGCATAATATCTTGTTCTTTTAGATGGTACTTATTAACCGCTTCGTCAATGACCGCATCAAAGAAATAAGGATATTCGTAACTTGAATTATCAACATTGTGGTTAGCTGCAGCAATTGGCTCAGCTTTTAGTGTATCAGCGGCTGCTTGGTCGATTTTTTTATAAGTCACCAAATTTTGAATAACTTGATCTCGACGAATTTTTGCTGCCTCAGGATAATTCAGTGGATTATATCCGTTTGGCGATTGCAACATCCCTGCTAGCATTGCCGCTTGTTCTTGGTTTAACTCGCTTGCATTCACGCCAAAATATTTTTGAGAAGCATCCTGAATACCCCAGATTCCTTCACCAAAATACGCATTGTTTAAATACATTGCTAAAATATCATGCTTGCTATAAACCTTTTCCACTTGCACAGCTAAAAACAATTCGCGCACTTTACGCGTTGCAGTTTGTTCCTGTGTCAAAAAGGCGTTTTTAACCAATTGCTGCGTTAAAGTAGATCCACCAGCAAGTGCCCCGCTTCCAGTAATCTTGTGAATGACAGTCAAGACGATTGCCCGCCCGATTCCAGTGATTGAGAAGCCATATTCGTGATAAAAATTGCGATCCTCAGTTGCTAAAACAGCATTAACCACGTTTGGAGAAATCTGCTTGAAACTCACGTAGGTCCCCTTTTCACCTGAAAGAGTTCCCGCTTTAGCACCATCAATATCGTAAATTTGGGTCGTACTGCGCAACCGGGCCTTTAAATTAGAAACATCGGTGGTCTTAGCCTCAAATGTTCCCAATACACTGATAACGAAAAAAACGCCCATGAAAAAAACAATCAGCCAGCGCGTCAATTGAAAGCGGTGCCAAACTGGACCTAAAGTTTTATCCCAATGCGTTTTAATCTTTGTTAAAAAATCTTTCATTTATCCTAACCAACTTTTAAATTGATCGGCTAACTTAGTCGCTGCTTCGACTGAAGGGCTGAGTACATGAATTGTGTCATGGCCTGCTAACGTTGAAACAACTCCGCTCAAATCAGCACTATCAATTAACGCTGCTAATCGATTCCCATTTCCCGGTGTCGTCTTAATTGAAATCATAAATTCAACTTGCTTCACCTTTTGTGCCATGCTTTTAATCCCATCTTGCACCCGGGACTTTTCAACTACTTGCACTTCTTGAATAACCTGATAACGACTCTTACCGTTTTTATCTGCACGCCGAACAACCCGCAACTCTTTAATGTCACGCGAAATCGTCGCTTGTGTCACATCATAGCCACCATCTTGTAAATATCGCATTAAGTCTTCTTGAGAATCAATAATTTCATGCGCCAAAACATCTAAAATCAAAGCTTGGCGTTCTTGTTTTTTGAGAGCCATCGGTAGTCCTCCACTTTTTGTCTAGTATCTCTATTATACTATCTTTCCCGGCTTAAAACAGAGCAAAAATGGCTGTACTTAATATTCCGAAATTCAGAAACACTGTCAGCCATTTGATTGGTGTTAAATTGCAATTTTTATAACAAACCTTACTCCTAGTAACATGAAAACGCCGTGTTCATTTTTCACTAGCGTGGTGGCTTTCTGATCATGATAGTAAGTGACGACACGGTCCCATTCGACTAACATTTTTTCAAAATGAGTCGAATTGGTGCCGCTACCTCGCTTTCTCACCTACTATCATCATCTCAATCCACCACGCTTCAAATTAAATGACCATGGCATTTTCATAATATTGCTAATCAGTACTAAAGCAACAAAATTAAAAGTAATCTACTCTTTTTTCCCCAACACAATACTCTTATACATCCAAACGGTGATCAAATAATAAATGCTATAAATGATCGCCAACAGCAAAACTGGTACCCAGAATCGATAATATGGTTGATCCAATAGGGCCTTAAACATTTGCAAACCAAAGGCCACGTGAATTAATCCAAATAAGGCTGGCAACCCAAATAAGAACAAGTTTTCCTTGGCAATTGCTTTAACCATGACTGAGCGTTGTGCCCCAATTTTGCGCAACATTTCATAGCGTTTAATGTCTGCCGTCGCACCAGTTAAAATCTTAAACATCAATGTGCTTGCCATCATTGCTAAGAATGAAACACCTAAGAAGAAGCCCATAAACTCGGTTCCCTTTGCTAGCTCATCCAGCAATTTAACTGCGTAGTACCGATCAAAGTAAAGCGTATTTGCAATGCCTAGCTTTTTGATCTCAATTTTTCGTAGCTTATTCCACATTGGCATATCAGCGCGATAGTCAGCACTTCGCACAGCCATTATGATTTGTTGTGGCGCATTAATCGTACTAAACTGTTGTGCACCAACAACTTTCACCGCTGCATCAAGATCATATGGGAACAGCCCCCTAATAGCCCACTCCCAATTTTCTGAAAGCTTACCAGTTTCTAAACTTTCTGGATCCAATTGTAGTTTTTTACGCTGATCAAATTTTTCAGGTGCATGTGCAATCATCTCATTCTTTAGGAAATAAATGACCTTGTCTTGCTCCTTAAAGTGATAAACAGTTTTTTGAATTGACTTACTATTAGCATTATCCAATAATTTCAACTCTTGCTCATTTGGATTTTGCAAACCAATATCATAATACGTCGATGTGCTCGTGATATTGACGGCATTATTTTTAAAGCCTAAGCCGACCGTAACGCTCCCCAAAGCAAGTGCCAACAACATCGTTACTACAGCCAACATTCTGGCATAGTGATTCATACGAAACTCGATTTGGCCATACGTAAAAACAGTCAACCCGTGTTCCAAAGCTGTTTTACGGTTTCTCAGACTGGCAATGACTTTAGGAACTACAGTAGCGTAAACTAGATACGTCCCAACTGGAATCGTCACTAAAGCAATCACAATCCCATTCAAAGTCATCTTTCCTGCCCCAACTTTGTATAGCACCAAATATCCAGCAAACAGTAGCACCAACGCTAAAACAAAGAGGCCCCAATTTCTCTTTTTATTTGCTTGCTTGATCTCGACTTGTTTTTCCCCTTTAAGCAATTGAATTAGCTTGGTCTTGCTTAACTTCCCGGCATTAAACAATGATGATAGCAAAAATAAAATTGCAAAGAAACCGGCTGTCATAATAATTGATGGTACATGAATGAATTGAAATGATTTTGACTGAAAATCCAGTGCGCGCATCAATAATTGACTGACACCTGCTGATAATCCTGCTCCGACAACTATTCCACTGACGATTGAAATCAATCCAATCACCAAAGTTTCCCCGAACATAATTTGGCGGATCTTGCTTTTCTTTGCACCCAACATCATGTACATTCCAAATTCCCGTTCTCGCAATGAAAGCAAGAATGAATTGGCATAAATAATATAGACCAGCGTGATGATAGCCAACAGAATCGAACCTAAGTGAAAGATCACCGGCAAAATGCTAACTGATGATGTACTTTCAATAAAGGCTTTATTCGTCGCGATCGTTTCAAACATATAGAAGATTGCGATTGAAAAAATTAAACCAGAAAACAAAACTAAATAGTCACGGCGTCTTTGTTTCATTCCTGATAACGCTAATTTCATTAACATAATTAAACATCCCCCCTTTTTTAGTCTTGCCCAATCTGAGAAACAACCTTTAAGACATCTTGATAAAATGATTCATTGGTCTCAGCTTGCCCCTTATTGAGTTCCTTATATACCTGACCATCTTTGATAAACAAAATCCGATCAGCATAACTGGCGCTCATTGCATCATGGGTCACCATTAGAATCGAAACGCCTTGCTCTTTATTCAATACTGCCATGGCATCCAACAAACTATGCGCATTCTTTGAATCTAGAGCACCAGTTGGCTCATCACCTAAGATGATTGATGGATTATGCACAAGCGCCCGAGCCGCCGCAGTCCTTTGCTTTTGTCCACCAGACAATTGCTCAGGATATTTATCCAACAAGTCAGCAATGTCTAATATCACTGCCACACGTTGGACCGCTTCATCGATCTTGGCCCGTTTTACATTTTGTAATGACAATGGTAATGCGATATTTTCGCTGACAGTTAGATTTTCTAATAAGTTAAATTCTTGAAAGATAAAGCCAATTTGCTTTGCTCTAAAATCTGCCAACTTGCCCCCAGATAAATTAGCAATTGATTTCCCACCGATGCGAATATCTCCCGAAGTTGGCTCGTCCAACGTCGAAATCGAATTTAGTAACGTTGATTTTCCAGAACCAGAAGCCCCCATAATCGCAACAAATTCCCCTGTTCCCATCTCAAAACTCAGATTATTGAGCGCCGTATATTGATTCTCCCCTTTTTTACCATATGTCTTAGTTAAATTTTTAACCTCTAAAATATTCATAGCTCTACTCCCTTTATTGTTTTTCAACCAATGCTATAGCTCGTATATCATCACCATATCTATATACTATACCAGGTATTATATTGTGTCAATAAAAAGATTCACATTTTCTTTATGAAATAGACTTTTTTTATACGCGTGGTTGTTTGAAATAAAATGTCAAGTTGTTACTTTAACATGTTGTGCTTTCCTTGATCAGTTTCGCTAAAGATTCTTTACGTTCGGATTTCCCTACACAAATCTATGCGTTTTGTTAGCGATTTATCGCTTACCAAAACACGATCCGTAGTACTTGGTTGGTCAGCTGTGTCATACAGCTGAGCGGCTTAGTAACGGAGGTGGTTGCGAATGACGAAATAATTCGCCAATTTCACAAACCGTTGGGTCCTGGTGTTAGTGAACTAGTGCACCTCGATTCGGCAGGAAATTATATCCGACGACAGAATCGCTCCGCTGATCAAGCAAGTACAACATTACACAACTAGAACAATGCATTTTTTACAACAAACTCACTATCTCAAAAATATAAAAATTGTTTATAAGCGCAAAAAAACAGGCAACCCGCAAAATTGCGCATTACCTGTTAAATTATTGTTAATTACTTGTTAAGCAAAGCAGCCAAACGTGACTTATCACGTGACGCCTTATTCTTAGCAATCAAGCCCTTTGAAGCGGCACGATCGATAGCTGATGAAGCAACTACGAACAATTCTTGCAAATTGTCAGCACCTTCTTCGGCAGCCTTGCGGAACTTCTTAACTTCAGTACGATATGCTGAAGTTTGTGCGATGTTACGCTCGCGTTGTACCTTGTTCAAACGAGCACGCTTAATTGATCCTTCAATAATTGGCATGTCTATTCTCCTTTGATGATAAATGTCTTACAATGTTACGCGTTATATTAACGACGCAAACCAAGCTTAGCGATCAAGTCACGGTAACGTGCCACATCATTGTCACGTAGGTAACGCAACAAATTACGACGGCGACCGATCTTCTTCATCAATCCACGTTGTGAGTGGAAATCATGCTTGTGTTCAGACATATGCCCGTTCAATGAGTTGATGTCAGCAGTTAAAACTGCAACTTGTACTTCAACTGAACCAGTATCACCTTCGTGACGTGCGAACTCCTTCATGATTTCTGTCTTTTGTTCTGCAGAAATTGCCATTGGAATTATCCACCTTTCATAAATAAAATGTCGCCCATTTCCGAGTAGTCCGATGGTGAACCGAGAAAACACAGAAATAGGTCGTGCGGTCAAATCGCACTTAATTATCATACCTGAATCATGTGGCGATTGCAAGCACTAAATTCAAAACGGCTGTGGTACGATTTCAGTCAACATTCACTCTTGCCTATGCTGCATTCTTATATTTCAAAACAAACAGCTCAAACAACAACTCCGGATCCCGCGCCGTACTCTTTAACTGCTTTTCCATATCCACTAAACCAAGAAATGCTTGTGCCAGACTTTTATATGAAAACTTACGCACCGTCTGGCTGGCCAACTTAACTCGATATGGGTGAACCTTCAAAGCGCTCGCCGTGCCTTGTTCACTGGTAGTCGCTGCCTTGACTTGTAACAGCAAGCGGAAATGTGAAGTCATCGCGCCTTGTAAACGTAGCGGTTCTTCTCCACTGATGATCAATTGATGGTACAACGACACCGCTTCTGACAAACGTTTTTGCAATAGAAAATCAATTAAGTCAAAAATGCTCTCGCTCAACGTCTTCGTCACAACTTCGCGCACCATTTCGTCATCAATTTGCTTGGTCGCATATGCAAACAAAAACAGTTTATCGAGCTCAGACATGATTTGCGTCAAATTTAAATTAGTTAAGCGAATTAACAATTGTTGCGCTTGTGGCGTAATTTGATAGCTCTTTGCTTGCACAGTTTCAGCAATTAGCTGGCTAACATCGTGTTCGGTCAAATCGCCAAATGAAAGATGCACACTCTGTTCTTGCAGGAGCTTAGTAATTTTCTTGCGTCGATCAAGCTTTTCATAGGGAGCAACAATCACCAAAACTGTTTGTGGTTCTGGATGCTGCACGTATTCAATCAGGTCATCCAGGTTATGTTCGATTTTAGATTTGTTTTGTTCGCCAGTTAAAAAGCTAGCATGGTCAATAATCACAACTCGCCTGTCCCCAAAGAACGGAATCGAACGAGCATCATCAATTGCCACCCCTAAAGGCGTTTCGCCCATATCAAATTGAGCAAGATTCATCGATTGATCGTCTTTTGGAATCATCTGTGTAAACAATTTGCGCGCTTGATCCATTAGATACTGATCAGTTCCTTGAATCAGGTAAAGAGGCGCAATTTTTCCGCCAGCTAAATCATTTTTAATTGTCTGTAATGTCACTGCCATCCATCTGCGTCCTCCACCAAAATTTATTTCCTAACCACTTGTATTCTACCATACCATTTTTTTGCGTGCTAAATACACCCATTTTTGCATTTTTTGCGGTAATAATGGTTTCCTTATTTGGATGGTGATACCGATTATCAACTCCAGCAGACACGACTCCGATTCTAGGTTCCAGTGCTGCAACAAATTCCGGCGCCGTACTAGTCTTTGAGCCGTGATGCCCAAATTTAAGCACATCCACTTTTGGCACTTGCACATTTTGTAAAATTTTTAATTCGCCCGCTTGATCTAAATCGCCGGTAAACATCATTTTGAGCGGACCCAATTTGCCAACTCCAGCAATTGAATCTTCGTTTTCGCCGGTCCCACTTTCAAAAGGATGCACAATGCTTAACACTGAACAACTTTGGCTTCCCGCTGTAACTGGGATCGTCTGCGCTCCTAATCCACGAATCATACTTTGATACATTTGATTCTGTTCCATTCCAGCCGGAACAATAATTTGCTGCATTTTAATTTCTTGTCCAACGTCGCGTAAATTTCCAATATGGTCAAAATCTTTGTGCGTTAGAATTACTTGGTCAAGCTTCGTCACGCCAAAGCCCTTTAAATTTCGGACAACTTCTTGTGCCAGCCGATTTTGCTTGCGCGGTGCCTTATTATCCTCCTTAGACGGAAAAGTCACTTTGCCCCCGACATCTAGCATCACAACTGCTCTTTTAAACGGCTGAATAAACAAAGTTGCATCACCTTGCCCCACATCCAAAAAGACCACGCGCCCGGTTGGATTTAGGTTAGGGGCTATTGCTAAAAAGATGATAAAGCCAATCACCCAGTGGAGCCTAGCCCAATTTGTTCGTTCGAATAATCGTAGTACTAAAAACAACAAAATCGTGCCAAAGCCAATTGAAATCGCTCCAAAAGTTAAATTCCCTGGAATGTTTTCCATGCTCCCTAAAATAGCCCGAAACCAAATAATAATTTGATTACAGAACTCAACAAAAAAAGTAATTCTAAAAATCGAACACGCCACGCCGATTAAAATCACTGGCAAAATTACCCACGTAAAAAAGGGTACTGCAATCAGATTCATCCCCAAAGCGAGTGGATGCCATTCATACGTGTGCCAAATCAAAACTGGCACAATTAAGAGGCCTAATCCTAAACTCGCTTGCCACGCCGGTTGCTGGTCTAATAAAATGAGTCCAAAAGCTAACAGATACGATAATTGTCCGCCTAGTGTTTGCAATACTCCGGGTTCAATTAATAATCCAAAGATCAATGACAGTCCCCACAATTCGCTGGCAGATAACTTGATCCAACCTGCTTCTCGCCACGTATTGAATCCCGCCAACAATATTGGACGAATCAAAGAAATCACACCACCCGCAAAAATCCATAATAACAATAATCCCGCTTGCAAACTGATTAGATTAATTTCACGGGTTAAACCGATCCAACGACCAAATTTTCGCCATAATTTATAAAAAATTGTCACTTGAAAACCAGAAATACTAAATAGATGCACTAATCCCATCTTTTGAATTCCTAAATTATCCTGATAGAAATCTGCTCGTGTATAGCCCAACAAAAGCGTTTCTCCGTAATCACGAAGCCCCACTGGTAGCTGCTCAAACCATCGCACCAAAAATAAATGAAATGTTTTCACGGCCGAAATAATCGTTTCTTTCAAATCAGTTGGAGCATGTATATTTAAAATTTTAGGATTTTCCAAAAACAGCGTGTACTTAATACCCCGCGTTTTTAAAAAATGTCCAAAATCAAAACTAAAACGGTTGCGCTTCGGTTCGGGAATTTTCAGTATTCCTTGGCCGTTAATCACAAATCGTGTCTGCGCTTGTTTCACTTTTTCAATTGTCTGTTCATCTTTTAAAATGCAATTAAAATAAATCTTTTCATCATTTATCTGGGCCTGTCCGCTCAACATTTCGCCGTTTACTTTTAAATCGTCCGGATGAACTTCAAGCTGATAATTTATCTGTTGACCGTTAACTGGAGCAACCTGTAATTTTTGAAACTGAAATAAAAAAACTAATATAAAGCTTGCCAATATGCAAATCAAGCGCCAATCACGTGGAAATCCTTGGAGCCAATAAACCCAGACGAACCAACTGCATGGTAAAAAGCACCACCATTGTTGCCACAGCAGTGCGCTATGCAGGCACGCAAAAAATAATCCCAACAGTAACCAAAAGCCATTTTTCATGGTACTGAAACTAACGGTGCTAATTTTTCAAGAGTCTTATCACCCAAGCCAGAAACCTTTTTCAGGTCCTCCACAGTTTGAAATCCACCCATCGAATCACGTTGCGCAATAATGTCTGCTGCACGCTTAGCACCAATCCCTGGCAATGTCTGTAAATCTGTTTCTGTTGCTGAATTTAGACTAATTAACCCACTTGCAGAAGTTTGGGTACCGCCACCATTTTGCGTTGGTGTTGATATTTCCTTTCCTGGCAATGGGTATTCGCTTGGAATCTCTTCATCCCCTAAAGGTACAAAGAGCACTTGCCCGTTTTGAACCTCCGCAGCCAAATTAAGTCGATCCAAACGTACGTCCGGCAGTGTTCCGCCTGCTTTTGTTAAAACCTCTTTCACCAAAGGAGCCTTTTTAAACGTGTACACATCCGGCCTGCGAACTCCGCCTTTGACATCTACAACAACGGCTTGTCCCGCAGAATTATCCGCACTAACAGCAGTCTGACTCTTAATCTGCTCTACTGGTTTAGAACTTGCAGATTGACTAACTTGGCTAGTTTTGACCGCTTCATCAGCTGGTGCCAGGTCAACTTGCTTTGGCGTTGCAGTTTGTTGTTGGAACCACCAAAAGCCCAGCACCAAGATCACAATTAGTAAGCCACCAGCAATTTTGATTTGATTTTTATAACGTGTTAAAAATAAATTTAGCATCTCAACATCCTCCTACCTACAAAGGACCAAAAATTTAGCCAACTGTGAAAAAAAGTGACCCCTCTACCGAAATTAATCGGCTTCAAGTCCACTCTTTATTTTTATGAATCTAGTAATCTTCATCTTTCTTAGTATCAGAAATACTAATTGAACCATCAGCCACTTGCACTGCTAATTTATTTTCTTGACTAGCACCAATGATACCATGGCTTGAATCTGAATCCTGATTATCGTTACCAACAGCTTTTCCATTGTGAGCTATCGATCCGTCATTCACATCCGCCGAAATTTCCAAATTTTGCTTCAATTCATTTAAATAAACTTCTCCATCATCAAGCGTAATTTTGTTCGTTCCAGTAAATGTTGTACCAATTGCCAGGAAGTTTCCATCAATGTTTTTAAAAGTCGCATTGCTAATCTGGCCACCTTCAACACGTGTTCCCGAATCTTTATTAACCACATTTAGATCACTGAGGTTAACATTTTTTAGAATCACACCACCATCAGTTTGGTTAATTTCAACCCGTTTTGTAGCCGTGATATTCTTTAACGAGATTGTTCCATCAAAAGTTTTAATTTTAATATTTTCTAGTTTAGTATCATGCGGAACCGTCACGATGATTTTGCGCTGACTGTTAGAAAAAGATAACCCGTGCCTAGTAACGCTATTGGTTGAATCAATCTGTAGTTGCCCATCTTTTTGAGTGACCTTAAACGTGTCAGTCTGATCCAATGAAGTAGTCAACTTGAACTTACTTCCTTGAACTACCTGCAAGTCAACATCATTACTACTAATCTTTAAGTCCTTAAACGCTGTAATGTTGCGTGTTTTTTTCTCAATCTTTTGAATTTTAAACCCTTGATTAAGAATAATACTGTCAAGTTTTCCGTGATTTCCAAAATAACCAATTACCATTGTAGCCCCACCAAGCACCATCGCAGCAAGTCCGATAATAGCGGTCACTTTTAATTTCTTATTCATGTCTGTAACCTCCTATTTCGTTAGTTCTGGGCGACGTTTAAGAGTTAACGACCCAACCCATTTGATCAAGCGATAAACAACCCAGCCGATTCCTTGGACAACCCAAATCACCAGCGGAATGCCCAATACCGTAAGCCCCAAAAGCATGATTCCACCACCAATTAAGAATAATGCCATCATGAAGCCCTGACCAATTACACTGATCCCAGCTACGATCGCCATTCCACCAGCGAATGCCAGGGCAATCAAGATACCTGCGATAATAAACGCCATGACAATTAACATTATTACTACGAACATTAAGGACACCAATAGAGCGATGGCGATTGGAATTAGAATTGGTGAGGCCAATACTCCTAATATGATCAACCACACTGCATTCCACGGATTCTTATTCTTAGGGCGGTCATTATGATCTGCCGTTTCATCTTCATCTTCAATATTCCAGCCCATCGCGTAGTTCGCATTAATTTGGCGCGCTAAAGTTTTCGGATTACCAAACTCAGCATGAATCTGATCAGCTGTCATTTCTGAATCCAAAAATAGCTCTTCATAAAAGCGATAAGTATCTTCACGCTCTTGTACTGGCAACGGCTTTAAATAACGTTGCAATGTTGCTAAATAATTTTCAACTTGTTCATTCATCATTTTTACCCTCAGACTCATTTTTTAAAGGAACCTTTGTAAATAGTTCGTCAATTGCTCCACTGAAATTTTGCCAATCTGTCTTAATCTCTGCTAGATGCTCCTTACCTGTCGCCGTAATTTGATAATAGCGCCGATTGCGACCTTCAAATGGCTCATCATATGTTTCTAAATAATCATTTTTTTGTAAGCGTCGTAAAACTGGGTACATCGTTGACTCACTGACTTCAAGATACTGCTGGACTTGCTTTGTAATTGCATAGCCATACAGATCTTGTTCATCAAGCAAAGCCAAGACAGTTCCATCCAATAACACTGTTGGTACTTGAATGCTCATCTTTTTGCTCCTCGTCTTCTGGTGTTATATCGCGTATAACATTATCATAGCTTAATGATATATCACATATAATATCATGTCAACCATTATCTTTATCCGCGCAGAAAAAAAGCGAGACATTGATTGCCTCACTTTTCAGCTAACATTAAATTTTACGAATTTCCTTGATGAACGCGGACAACCACATATCTCATGATTCCGATCCGGTCCATAATCTTCCATTCGAAAGTTGAAACATGATCCTTTTCCAAATTAAACGTCTTGGTAAACGGCGCTTCCTTTCCAGGGAGCAAGTCACCAATAGTATCACTTCCACTCGTCAAGACATGTGTTCCGTTAACGTACATCGCGTAACCATCAACGTTGTCAAAAGCAGTTCCCTTAAACGTGAAGCTGTTCTTATTCGTCGTCACATCATACCCGTCAGTATCGTTACCAGTCCACTTTGTTGTGTCATCAAACGTAATCTTTGGTGCAATAAAATCATAGAAACCACCCAGTGAGAATTGCTTCACCTCACCATTCTTGTAGTTAACGATCATTGTCCATGTTTTGTAACCGTAACTATTTTCCAATTTTACATCGAATGTCCATTGATTATCTTTAATAGTTACTTGATTCTTGGGGTCATCCAAATCTGTCGAATTATTCAAAAGCTTAATTCCAGTAATGTTATCTCCCGCTGAACCCTTCAAGGTAAAGGTTTTTGTGCTGTCATTATAATCTGTCAGGTGATCCCGATCAAAATTATCTAGCGTTAACGCATTATCCATGGCTTTCTTTGAAGTATAATACGCAATAGTTGTTGCAACTGCATCAGGATTTTCATCCGTGTAACTTTCGATGATATTAAACCCTTCTTGCAATTTAACTTCTCGAGTAACGTTGGTATCCGTCTCCTTGGCTTTCTTCACAATCGTTGCTGAATCTGTTGCACTTTCGCCGGCCGTCTTGTTGATAATGTGAACATCACCAGAAGTCGCAGCGACATTATACGTTGCTTGCAAATCTTCTTTAGCCGTGATCAATGACATGAATTCCGTGAAATCAGTGGACTCATCGTATCCCAAAAACTTCATCAAGTCGGTCTGATTTAACTCAGTGATTGCAGCACGTTGGAAGTCAGTAATAGGAATTAGTGTTCGTTGAACTCGTGGATTAAGCGAATCATACATGTCATCTGAATCAACGACCATGATTGGTGCTGAGAAGTAACGTGAGAAGATATCAATTGGGCGCTTTTCAAAAACATCTTTTCCTTCAGCATCCGTTGAATACGTCAAATAATAGATTCGTAAATCATCGGTGTGCTTTGTCGCCACTTTAATCTTTTTAGTATCGTATGTGATCCACGTATTATAGATACCTTCTGAATCTGGCGTAATCTTTTGTCCGTTGACATAAAAGACTTCGGCACTAGTTCCTTTGATTCTGATTCGATGATTGACTGGGTCTAATTCTGACTTATTAAAATTCAAGTCAGTTGTCTCACGTGGATTAACAGTCTCATAGCTTTCCATATACGTGTATGGATAGATAAAATCATCGCTAAAGACGCCATATGGATCATCTGAATTCAAATCACCAGTAGCATGTAATACATCACTATGAATAGCACGATCTTCGTCATCATCAATAGTCGTTTTAGTTGGTAGCGCTGGCATAGAAATGCTAAATCCAGTCGCCATTTCACCATTTTGTAAATCAACGCTTGCATCTACCCAGTTATGCGCATAATCTTCAAAACTAAAGACAAAGGTATTTTTGCCTTCAAAAATTTGTTCTTGCATGCGGTCAGACAAAACATAGTCAATGTGCTGGCTTTGTGCACGACCCTTGCCCAACAACTCAGTAGCATTAATTTGGAATAGCGTATCATTAATTGTGATATATGCAAATCCAAGGCCATTTAATCCAGACCTTGCATCAGACACATCCCCAATCAAATGATAACCATCGTCTTGTTTTTGAACCACCAAGTTTTTCACTTCTGGCTTGGTCGTATCAATATGAATCGTCAATTTTTGCTCTTGTGTTTTTGCATTAGCAAGCTGTGAAGTTGCCTCCAAGTGATAAGTGTAATCTCCTTCAGGCGCCTGAATTCGATCCCCTGACGTTGGACTAACAATATCTCCATTCCACCCAAAGTCACCAACTGATAAGCTATCAATCACAGAATAACTATAACCATAAGAGCGATTAATATCTGTCTTACTGTTAATTTCAGTCACAACTTTATTGTTTTTATCTGTCAAATAGCCCTTCAACGTCTTAACATTACGCGTCAAAGAGATTGAACGATACAGATACCTGGTTGCTCCATTTTGGAGTTCGTTTGCACTAGTGCTGTACCAAATGTCATCTTTGTTAAACTTATAGGCTTGATCAGCTTCACTCCATGAATAACCAAATCCTTCAGCAGGAGAATCGGTTGGTGATAAGCTACTTTTATTGAAAACTGAATCAGATTCGCCTGACATGTCATCAATGATGGGTTCCTTATCCAAATTACCATAGTACGCCACAATTGGGAGTACATTTGTGTTGTCTGAACCAACTTCTTTGATCCCAAAGTAAGCTTCCAACCATGTATCCTTTGCTTGTTGACCGCTAATATTTAATGTCACAGTCACCGTTTTAGTAGCACCAGGAAGAACTGAAATGGTTTGATTACCCACTGAATTAGTGATTGAAGCCTTATTCTTGTTAATCTGGTATTCGTGCAATTCTTTAGTCGTACCATCTGCTGCAAGCGAAGTAGTCTGTCCATAAACTTGCCCCGTTTGTTGGTCAATTTTATACTTCTTTGTTTCAGTACCACCATTCGTGATGTCTAATTTGAAAGTCTTGCTTCCTGAAATCTGCTTAAGTGACAACGTTCCCGTCATATCACCGTGCACACTTAAGATTGTTTGATTAGTAATGGCCTTTTCAACATTAATCGCCCCTGCTCCTTGTTGACGAACAGAATTAATGACGGTTGCTTGCTTGTTGTTCTTGGTATACGTTTCATAAACTGGAGTGGCAGAATTTTCCATCCGTACCTTGGCCATCTTGACCTTATCAAGACCATTGATTCCAGTTTGCTTCAAGTCTTGGAGCAAAAGCGCTTCTGCTCCAGAGACAAATGGAGTCGCCATACTAGTCCCGCTCATTTCACCTAAAGCATTTCCGTTCAAGGTTGACCAAATGTTCCCACCTGGCGCCGTGATTTCTGGCTTAAAGTTCAACTCTGGTGTCAGTCCCCATGAAGAATAATATGACATTGTTCCAGGAGTTGTGCTGTCGATCCGAGTTGGCGTCCGTAAGATTTGGAGTTTTTGTTTGCTACCATCTTCTGAAGTCAAATAATCCGTCAACTTCTTCCCGTCGGCCTGGCTCACCATAATCGTTGGTACGCCTTCAGAAATTTCCAACTCTTGGCTAAAACTAGTCTCTCCTGGCTTTGCATTTGGGTCATCAGCAACGATCACGATTCCAGAAATATGATGCTTGCGAGCCATTTCCGTGAGTTGAGCTTGTGTGATTTCACTTTGACTAATAATCATGATTTTTGAAACACTATCATCATCAATGAATTTTAGTTGTGTACCATTTTGATTGTACCCGCCTACTAAATCAGTTACATAGCCGCGTCCTAATTGACCATCAGCAACTGGTTGTGGATAATATTTGTCCAAAATATCTTGTAAATCTTGAACTGTTTTAGCATTATCGATTGCCTTAGCGTACGCAGCTGACCTTGGATCAAGCGCTAAATTCATTTTGGCTCTACCATCAATGGTAGTTATTCCTTTTTCTTTCATATCATCAAGGACAGCTTGAATGTTTTGGCGCTTATCCGCAATCGTATCCGTCAAAGGAAGCATCTGAAAAGCAACGCGCTTCCCATCAACGTATGTGTCGCCTTCGTTCATGAAATTAAAATCTGCATCGTTTAGAAAAGAAGTGTTTTCTGTATCATAAAACTTAAAACCACCATATGAAGCAGTCTTGTTTTTATCAACTTTTATATCTTTAAAAATC
Organism: Lactobacillaceae bacterium; assembly: GCA_031289615.1. Lineage (GTDB taxonomy): Bacteria > Bacillota > Bacilli > Lactobacillales > Lactobacillaceae > Weissella. The sequence goes on from JAITPD010000024.1 coordinate 17,406, forward strand.
GTCTCGCCATCTTCAGTAATTAGTTGAACTGAATCAACCATCCGCGATGTGTTGTTCTCTGAAGCGACTGTCAAAGCATTTTCAGCAACTCCAGGTGCACCAACAGTTTCTTGTTCTTTGATTGATTTAACTTCATTAGTCCCTTGGTGGGTTGTGTCAGAATAATTCCCGCTATTTCCAGCTGCGATGACTGGTAAAACACCCAACTTAGCAGCATTATTGATTGCAATTTCTTGAACATCATCTGCATTTCCTGAACAAGCAGATCCAATTGACAGATTAAGCACATCTGCTCCAAGCAACACTGAATCTTCAATCGCGCGCAAAATGACTGGAGAAAAAGCACTCGAACTGCTATTGCTAAACACCTTCATTGCCAACAATTGAGCATGCGGTGCAACTCCATCAACGTCGCTCAAGTTATTAATTACAGCAGCTTTTTTGGCTTCGACAGCCTTAGCTTCACTTCCAGAGGCAGCCAATTCATCATCATACGCCTTTTGCTTCACATAATCAGTTCCGTCAGCAGCAATGATTCCAGCCACGTGCATTCCGTGCATGTGATTGATCCCACTATCATAGATGACATCATTATTTTCAGCATAGTTATAACCATAAGGGATTTTGTCAGAATAATATTTACCTGGCAAATGTTTGTCGGCGATTACAGCTTTAACTGAATCAGCCGTCAATGCTGGCTTTGGTGGGTTCGTCGAAAAATCTTTGTGCGTAACGTCAATTCCACTGTCAATATCAGCAACGACCATGCCGTCACCCTTATGCTCAATTCCTGACGCATTCCAAGCTGCCGTTGCATTTCCTAATTCCAATGCATCAGCGTCCTGTGCCTTATATTCTTGAACTGGATAAACGGCAGCCACGTTCATTTGATCTTGAATCTTTTGAACTTCTTTTGGTGATGCCTTAATTGAAAAACCGTTCACCAAATAACCAGATTGCTGCTTAACTTTGGTTCCAGTAATTCCTTCAGTCGTAACCTTAGTAACTGTTTGGGCATCCACAACGCTTTGGACTTTCTCTCGGATCTTTTTAATGTTGCTCTTGCTTCCAGTGGGTGTGGGCGCTTCTTTATAAGCCGCATCGCTACTCAACTCAACGAAGACTTCCACTGGTTTATTAGCCTCTTCAACCGAAGCTTTGGCCGCGGCATCCCACGTTTTTTTAACAGCAGCAATGCGCTTTTCTTTGGCCGTAGCAAGTGCCTTGGCATTTTCTTCTGCTAATGTTTCTTTAGCCGTTGCCTTCTTTTCAGTGGCTTCCGCTAATGCAGTGTTGATATTCATAATTAAGGGCGCTGCTGTATTAATTAACAACACCGCCACCATCATTAACATCTGGCTTTTTTTGACCCATTTATTCATCAATCTTTTCCTCATATCCTTAAAATTATCTTCTATAAACCTAGAAAGTCCGATTTTCCGTACTAAAAGATAATACCGTAAGAATACGCTTTTTTTGTGAATAATGAGTTTATAGTTATAAAATATTGCCATAAGTGAGAAATAAAAAGATAAACGAGATCTACCTTAAACGGACCTAGTTTATCTTTTTTATTAGTTAACTCGTGGTGATAGTTGTGCAACACCTTGCCCATTTTTCACTTGCGTGATGGATTTTCAATAATGATAGTAAGTGGCGACACGGTCCCATTCGACTTTTAATTTCAATAACCCGAAATTAAGTCGAATTGGTGCCGCTACCTCGCTTTAAGGAGTGTGCACAAAGGCGTTCTGAGCTGTCGGAATAAGCTGATTTTCCAATTTGCTACCAAAGCGTAGCGACGTAGTGATTTGAAAAATTAGCTTATTCCGACAGCTCAGCCTTTGTAAACACGATAATCACCTACTATCATCATTTCAAACCACCACGTCTTAAATTAAATGACCAAGGTGTTGCATTTAAATATTCTCCTTTAGTTGACTCAGCGGAGCGATTCTGTCGTCGGATGATAAGTCCTGCCGAATTTGGATGAACCATGACACTAACCCCAGGCCCAACAGTTAGTGGGATTGGCGAATTATTTCGCCTTTCATGCAGATTCGTGTAGGACCATCCGAACGTAAAGAATCTTTAGCGAAACTGATCAAACAAAGGATAATATGAAATAACCAGTTCTTCACGTTATTTAATTAACTTCCATCAAAAAGTTTTACCAAAGTTGCGTTGCTAACCCGGCAAACTGTCCATGCGCTTCTAATTGATACGCTAGCTCTAATAATTGAATCTCAGAACCTTTAGAACCATGTGCCATCACACCCAGCGGCAACCCTTGTTCGCTAAGATAAACCGGTAAACTAATGGCCGCCTGCCCTGTTAAATTCACAACAAATGGATAAGGCGAATAACTCAAGCTACGATAAAACATATCCCAGATAATTTCTTTTTGCTCAGGTGCCGAATATTGAGTCAAATGTGCCATCTTGTTCAACGTCGCTTCATCTTGCATTGGTTCGCCGATTTTAATGGCAGTTTTTGCAGTTGTCGGCGTCAAAAAAATATCATACTCATTAAAAATCTTTTGTTGAAAGATTACTGTCGTTTCATCCCAATCAGCTAAACTCTTAATATAGTCAGCTGCGGAAACATTTTGACCGTATTCCAATAAAGCACGCGTCATTAATTCTAATTTAGCATCATCAACTGGTCCAGCAAATTTCATTTGTTGATACATCGCTGCAGTTTCAGCTCCGTTCATCTGATAATAAGTCTGAATCAAATTCGTCGCATCAAATGGATAACTAACTTCTTCAACCTCATGTCCCATTTCTTCTAAGAATAGCGCCGTTTGACGTACCGCCTGAATCGCATCAGCACTAATCTCGATTCCCTGAACCGATGTCTGCGTAGTAAAGGCAATTTTAAATTTTTTCCTTGGCTCGCCAATATTTAATAATTTCTGGCTAGACAACAACTCACTTTGACCAAATGGATTTTCTTCTTGAACAGTTTGGAGTGCTGCCAACAATCTTGCTGTATCGCGCACCGAAACCGTTAGCCCAAAGTCAACGGCCGCTCCTTGCCACCCGCGCCAACCATTGGGACCTTTTGGAGTCCGACCACGCGTTGGCTTTAAACCAATCAACCCAGACCAACTAGCCGGAATGCGAATTGATCCACCGCCATCTCCACCGGTTGCTAACGGAAACATGCCGCTTGCGACTGCGCTGGCTGCTCCACCAGACGAACCACCAGGATAATATTCATGATTCCAAACATTATGAGTATCTCCATATAGCGCAGAGTCGGTAATGTTTTTAAAGCCAAACTCAGGTGAATTAGTTTTCGCCAGTGGAATGAACCCGGCCGCTTTAATTGCTCGGCCAAAATTATCATCTTGTTTTGCAACTGCTCCCGCAAAAAGACGACTACTTGCCGTACTACCCATGCCAGCAATATCTTGCCCTAACATTTTTAATGCCAAAGGAACTCCTTCAAATAAACCTTGCGTTGGCTGCTTAGTTTCTAAATATTTTTTAGCAAGTTCAACATCTAATTCGACAACGACATTTAAAGCTGGATTGAGTTTTTCGACTTTTTTGACGGTTAAGTCAAGTAATTCAAGGGCTGAGATCTTTTGTTCGGCGATTTGTTTGGCCCAATAAGTCGCGTCTTGCATGTTAGTTCCTCCAGATGATGTTTCAGCTTAATTTAAAAATACACCTAAACTAAGTAAAGTTTTCAGGTGTATTAATATACTAAATTCATTTTACCATTGTTTTATTTTCTAATGGACGCGCTGTGCTAGTTATGAAACAAAACATCCTGGCCATTTTTCACTTGCGTTGTGGCTTTTCGATAATGATAGTAAGTGGCGACACGGTCCCATTCGACTACACATTTTTTCAAAATGAGTCGAATTGGTGCCGCTACCTCGCTTTAAGGAGTGTGCACAAAGGCGTTCTGAGCTGTCGGGATAAGCCGATTTTCAGGGTTTGCTACCAAAGCGTAGCGACGTAGTTATCCTGAAAATTGGCTTATAACCGAAGCTCAGCCTTTGTAAACACGATGATCACCTACTATCATTATCTCAATCCACCCCGCCTTAAATAAAATGAGCAAGAGATTTCATAGCTATCAAAACACATCAAAAGATAAACTTTTAACGGCTAACTTCTGCGTGATATTCGTCCAACACCGCTGTTTTAATCTTTTCTAGGAGCGCTTCATCACGTCCACCAACTGCGATGCCATCAATTTCCTTGGTTCCCTTACACAACGCGATAGAATTAGAAATAATCACTTCATCCGCATCCATCATTTCTGCAACAGTAAACGGCTCTTCAAGCACCGGAACACCCAATAAGTTACATTGCTTAATCAAGTGCGCACGTGCGATCCCAGGCAAAATCATGTTATCCGTTGGTGCAGTTTTGAACACACCATCCTTGAGAATCGAAACGTTACTATGCGCACATTCTGTCACGCGTTCACCACGATGATAAATCGTCTCATACAATCCCTTTTTTTTAGCGCGTTCAAGGCTCATTACATTTGGCAACAAGTTCAAAGTTTTAACATTACACATCAAATAACGAATATCTTCTTCCGTTTGAACCGCTTCTTTATCCGTCAAATCCTCGAGATTACCTGGTAGTATTGTCACAGTTAAATTTGCTGGTCCATCAGGATAGTAGTGCAAGCGCCGGGCCGTTCCACGAGTAACTTGCCAATACATCAAATGCGGTCCATCTTCGACCTTTGCGAGCAATTCATGCAGCAATTTTGCGAGTTCATCTTTTTGCAACGGAACTTCAATTTCAATTAAATCCGCACTATTGTACAAGCGCGTCAAATGATCATCAAGCAAAAAAATGTTTTGGTTATTGCACATTGTGGCTTCATAGATTCCGTCACCGAAAAAATTTCCGCGATCATTGAGTGGAATCATCATGTCATCGAGTTCTGAAATCTTGCCATTATAATAAGCTAATGTCTTCATCATCACTTTACCTCGTATATTTATCGTGTGCTACTGTTTATTATTATTTATCTTACAAGGAAATTATGAAATAAATGCGACTTATATTGTGTTTTAACAAATTGTTAATTGTAATCTAAAAGCGTACAGCAATTGCCATACGCTTTGTTTTATGATTATATTTATTGATTAATTTCAGGATCTTCAAAGAATGTGTTAATCATCTCCGCAACCATTTCCCACTCTTCGTCCGTTTCAATCGGCACCAAAGCATCTTCTGGCTCATCCACAATTAAACTTTCGTCATAGACATAGGCTTGCACTTCCATGTCCATATCGTCATCTTCTTCGTCCGTCACATCATCATTATATAAAACGATGTACGTCTTATTGAAGTTAGTGTCTTCAACAAAGCGGAAAAGCTCCTTGAATTCATACTCTAGGTCATCATCGATCAACGTGAAAACTTGATTTTCGTTTTCCATCTTAGTCCTCTTCGTTTTCTTCGAGCCATTCGTTCAAACGCTCTTCAACCATCTTCCACTCTTCTTCGTCCTCGATTTGATCCAAAGTACCTTCTGCAGCCACTTCAGTATCAGCAATGTCTGAACTAAAAGCTTGGATGTCGACTTCATCTTCATCCTCAGTTCCAGCAGCGACGACGTAAATATAACGCTTATTATATTTTTCTGTCTCATCAAAGGCGAACAGAATATCAAATAATTCTTCGTTTCCCTTGTCATCAATCAACGTAATTACATCTTGTTCTTCATTCATGGTAGTTCCTCCATTTTTTGACTAGTCAAACGTCATTTTCGAACCGCTCGCAGCAACGAGGGGCCCTTTGCGATCCAAATAATTTTGTAAAATCAACGAAGCAGCTAGCTTATCAATTACTTGCTTACGTTTAGCACGAGACGTATCTGCTTCTTCTACTAACATTCGTTCAGCTTCAACCGTCGTCAAACGTTCGTCTTGAAAATCAATTGGCAATCCAAATGTTTCCTTCAACAACTCGCCATAAGCTTGGGCTGCCTCAGCTCGTGGACCAATTGTATTGTTCATATTCTTGGGAAAGCCGAGCAAAAAGCCAGTTGGATGGTGTTGTTCCACCAATTCCTTCATTCGCTCAATGCCAAACTCTTTTTCATCTTCGTTAATCCGGATAATCTCAAGCCCTTGTGCAGTCCAACCCATCGGATCAGAAACTGCAACGCCAACTGTTCGTGAACCAACATCCAATCCAAAAATACTCATTTACGTAAATAATCCTTTACCAAAGCTTCGATAATTTCATCACGTTGATAGCGACGAATTAAGTTACGTGCGTCATTTGTACGTGGAATATAAGCTGGGTCACCGGATGTGATATACCCGACGATCTGGTTGATTGGGTTGTAGCCCTTTTCTTCCAAAGCTGCGTAAACAATTTCTAGCGTGCGCCGAACGTCTTGCTCATCAGCGTCACCAAAGTTAAATACCGTTGTATTATCATTAAAACTCATGGAAAAGTCTCCTTCCTAATTCAGGTTATGCTTGTGTCTAATTTTTATTTTGCGCTCAGCCAAGTTGCGGCTTGCGTAAATGCATCTGGAATTCCAGCCGGATTTTTACCACCAGCCTGCGCCATGTCTGGGCGACCACCACCGCCACCACCAACTGCAGGGGCAATGGCTTTGATCAAATCGCCAGCCTTAACACCCTTTGCAATCGCGTCAGGAGTGACTGCGACCAACAGGTTAACTTTAGCACCCAAGTTGGCTGCCAAAATCAAAACATCTGAAGGGGTCACTTGCTTCCAACTGTCAGCGGTTTCACGGAGCACATCCATTGATTCAACAGCCATCTCAGTGGCGATATAAGTGAAGTTACCAGCTGTTTGGATGTCATTAAACGCATCTGAAGCAGCTTGATTGGCCAACTTCTTTTCAAGCGAAGTCACTTGCCGTTCAGTTTCTTTCAAACTAGCTTGCAGTGCAGAAATCTTATCCGGCAACTCAGTAATTTGCGGTGCCTTCACCAAGTTAGTAGCTTCTTTCAAAATTTGATCGTGCTGCTTAACGTAATTCATCGCACCACGCCCAGTGACAGCTTCAATCCGACGCACACCAGCACCAGTTCCACTTTCACCAACAATTTTGAACATGCCCAGCTCAGCCGTTGAATCAGCATGGGTTCCACCATCAAACTCGATGTTGTAATCGCCAATTGAAACGACTCGGACTAATTCGCCGTACTTTTCAGTAAAGACAGCAACTGCGCCCAGCTTCTTAGCTGACTCAAGATCCGTTTCAACCCAAGAAATCGGCAAATTCTCGATAATCTTTTCGTTGATCAAATCTTCAATCTCTTGCAACTTTTCTTCGGTCACAGCTCCATTATACGTAAAATCATAACGCAAGCCATCTTCAGTTACCAGTGATCCGGCTTGTGTCGTATGCTCACCCAGAATATTGCGCAAGGCTTGATCCAACATGTGGGTCGCCGTGTGATTCTTTGACACCGCTGTATGGTAAGCTCTATCAACATCGAGGTGATAATTTTCACCAACAAACAGTGGTCCTTGCACATCCAACGTGTGAATATGTTGACCATTTGGCGCGGTTTGAACATCAATCACAGCTGCAACTATCTCGCCCTTGGCATTCACAACCGTTCCCTTGTCAGCAACCTGGCCACCCATTTCAGCGTAGAATGGTGTCACGTCAAAGATTGCTTGGACTTGTTCTTCAGTTGCTTCGTTCACTAATGCGTCATCTTGAATCAAATCAACCAACTTGGCGGACTCAACCGTTAATTCTGACCATCCAACATACTTTGATTCAGTCTTGAGGTCAGTCAACAACTCATTTTGCACACCCATCGAAGCTTGATTGCCACGAGCAGCACGCGCTCGATCTTGTTGGGCCTTCATTGCAACTTCAAAGCCTGCTCGATCAACCTTCAACCCTGCATCAGATGCTGATTCTTCAGTGAGCTCATACGGGAACCCATACGTATCATACATCTTAAATGCAACTGCACCATCAATCACGCCATCATTTGCTTGTGCTGTTTCGATCACGCCATTTAGTAATGTCAATCCATCCGCCAAAGTCTTATTGAAACGTACCTCTTCTGCCTCGATAATTGAAGCAATATAATCTGCATTCTCCAAAACTTCTGGATAATATGATTTCATAATTTTGCCAACGACTGGTACTAGCTTAGTCAAGAAAATTTGATCAATTCCAAGCTTGCGACCATGTAGTACAGCTCGGCGAAGCAACCGGCGAATAATATAGCCACGGCCCTCATTTGAAGGTAAGGCGCCGTCCCCGATTGCAAAAGTTACAGCTCGCGCGTGGTCCGCAATCACCTTGAACGAAACATCTTTTTCGGCATCTTCTCCGTACGTATACTGTCCAGACATTTCTTCAGTCGCATGAATGATTGGCAAGAATAAGTCGGTTTCAAAATTTGTTTTCGCATGCTGGAAAACAGAAACGACACGCTCGAGGCCCATCCCCGTATCAATGTTTTTATGGGGCAACTCAGGATACTGCGAGTTATCTGTTAGACCAGGCAAGTGATTGTACTGTGAGAAAACAATGTTCCAAATTTCCAAGTAACGTTCGTTTTCGCCACCTGGATAATTTTCATTGGGATCCTCGACGTCAAATTCTGGGCCACGGTCATAGAAAATTTCCGTATCCGGTCCAGAAGGTCCCTCACCAATGTCCCAAAAATTATCAGGCTCTTCATACACGTGATTAGCAGGCAATCCAACTACTTCTAGCCAAATACGCTTTGCTTCAGTGTCCTTAGGGTAAACCGTCACATACAATTTTTCTGGCTCCATGCCATACCATTCTGGACTAGTTAGTAACTCCCAAGCCCACGGAATCACTTCTGGCTTAAAGTAATCACCAATTGAGAAATTCCCCATCATCTCAAATAATGTGTGGTGACGAGCGGTGTGACCAACATTTTCAATATCATTGGTCCGAATAGACTTTTGGGCGTTTGTAATCCGTTTATTATCAGGAATCACACTTCCATCGAAATATTTTTTAAGTGTTGCAACCCCAGAATTAATCCACAAAAGCGTTGGATCATCTTTTGGAATCAAAGACTGAGACGGTTCAATGCTGTGCCCTTTACTTTGAAAGAAACGCAAGAACATGTCTCGAATTTCTGCTGATGATAATTCTTTCATCTTTTCAATCCTCACAAACTAAATTTCTAAATAAAAACAGACCACCATTGCAAAACAGGGACGAAATACTCGCGGTACCACCCTGCTTGCAATGATCATCTGACTCATTACCTCTTAATTAACCAATAACGCAGGTTTGCGGCTTGTTTTCACAAACTAATTCATTTCCGGTAGCACCGTTCTCACCAAAGCGTTGTTTGCATCAACCACAACGTGTCTGTTTTCTATGGCTCCAAGAAGGCATGTCCTTAATGAAATTATAACATATTTAGGGTGAATGTCGGTATTTCAAGGATGTTACATTTTGTTAGGAAAGTGCCATTTTTCAGACAAATACACTTGTTAGATGTTCAGTTTCGCTAAAGATTCTTTACGTTCGGATGGCCCTGCACGATTCATGCCGAATGGCAAAATAATTTGCCATTTTCACGGTGCTAAAGCACGCGTGAAAAAAGTTCGCCTAGATTCGGCAAGGGCTGGTCATCCGACGACAGAATCACTACGCTGAAGAAAAGAATTGCTCATTTTTCACTACACTCCAATTATAAAATATTTGGTCGCCGTTTTAACCTCACAGCATCCTGCACGAAGATAACAAAAGCGAATAACTGAACCACGATGATCATCACCGCTAATGGAAGGTATGACGATGAGCCGAATAATCCTACCAACGGCGACATTACTCCGCCGACTGCGTAACGCGTCATTCCAAGCATGGCAGAAGCACTTCCTGGATTATGATGCTGATCAGCCATCGCCAAGGCAGTGGTCATTCCTTGGATTCCACCAATCGCTGAGACAATCATGAAAAATGGTACCAACACCAATAGCAAGTGTTTACCAAATAGCAAACTCACTCCCAAAAGTACTCCACCGAGCAGCCCATAGAAAATAAAGTAGCCGAGAGTTTTGTATTCACCCCATTTGTTCGCCAACCAGCCAGCAACCATTGTCATCATTGCAATTCCAAAGCCATTAATCGCATAAATAATTCCAAAGGTCGTGACTGAAACTTTAAAAATATCCTCCAGAACAAAGGCGGAACCTGCAATATATGCAAACAAAGCAGCCATCATCAAAGACTGAATCAACATGTAGGTCATTAATTTTCTATTTCTAAATAGATCTCGATAATTACGCTGATGCCCGTCATTTTTACGTTGCTCTACAATTCGCGTCTCTGGTAGATAAAACTGAACTGCGATAAACAGCAGCAACCCCAAACCACCCAATATCCAAAATGTCATTTGCCAATTTGCAGCCGCCACAACAATTCCACCAAGTACAGGAGCGATGACTGGAAACACACCGTTAATCGTTTGGTTAATCGTGACATTACGCGTCAGGTCATGACCCGAAAATGTATCTGTAATCACAGCCAGCGATAGAACGATGCCGACTGAACCTGCCAGCCCTTGCAAAAAACGCATTCCAATCATGAACCAAATCGTTGTTGAAAAAATAATTGCAATTGACGTCAGGCCAAACACGATGGTTCCAATTAATAATGGTTTGCGTCGGCCGATTCGATCAGACCATGGCCCAACAAATAATTGGCCAAGTCCCAACCCGATCAATGAAGCCGTGATAGTCATTTGCGATAATGATGTCGTTGTATGCAAATCGCGCTGTAATTGTGGCAAACCAGGTAAATAAAAGTCCATTGAGAAGACCGCAAAGGCACTCAAGACCCCCAGAATAATAATGTGTAATTTATTTAATTTTACTATTTTATTCAACGCACCCTCCTTTTAACTCATGAAATGCGAAATGAATAGCCCCGCAATGTTGAAATAAATAATGACCGAAGTTAAATCACTCAACGTCGAAATGAATGGGCCAGAAGCGACTGCCGGATCAATTTTTAGAGCATCCATCAAAATCGGAATAAAAGCACCCGCCAAATTCGCTACCGTAATCGCTGAAGCCATCGCCAAGCCAACTGCTAATCCCAACAACATGTTAGCCTTCCAAAGCCAGACTACCAAGAAGATTGTTGTTCCAGCAGTGATTCCAATCGTTAATCCAATAAATAATTCCGCCAGAAACATTCGCAACACACCACGCTTTTCATCCAACGTAATCCGACGAATCGACACTGCCAAAGATTGTGTTCCAGCGTTTCCAGCCGTTCCAGTAATCAAACTGATAAAGATGGCCAAGACGGAAGCTTGCTTCACCATTTCGTCATAGCCATTTAAGATCGAAGCTGTTCCCAATCCCAAAAATACTAACACAATCAACCAGGGTAACCGCTTTGCAACAGATGCGAGCGGACTTTCTTCCAAATCCAAATCGTTCACACCGGCAAACCGACCATAGTCTTCAGTGCTTTCCGCTTCGATAACGTCCACGATATCGTCGACCATGATGATCCCCAGCATATGATTTTTTTCATCAACCACTGGCATTGCCAATAAATTATAATCGGCCATCAAGCGCGCAACGATTTCTTGGTCCTCAGTTGGTTCCACCGTCACCAAATTACTCGTCATCACATCTTCAACTAACTCAGCATCCGAGTGAATAATCAAGTTCCGTAAAGAAATCACCCCAATTAATTTTTCAGAATCAATCACGTAAATATACGAAATTTGCTCAGACTCTCCGGCAGCCTTTTTAACCATGGCCATCACTTGTCCGATTGTTTGCGAACGAGGCACCCCAATGTACTCAGTCGTCATCAAGGCTCCGGCTGTATCCTCATCATACTTCAACAAGTGACGCAATTCACTCGCATCTTTGTTTGACATTTGCTTCAAATAGACATTTTGTTCCGGCTCTGAAATATCCTCCAACACGTCAACGGCATTGTCAACATACATTTCATTCAGCATTTCAGCCGCATAACTCGGCGCCATTTCTTCCAGCAAATTGTTGAAATCAACATCATCTGCGTCAATATCATCAAAAACATTGGCTAGTTCTGCAGGCGTCGTCCAATCAATCACTTGTTGCCGCAGCTGCGAGCTCAACGCCAAATAAACCTGCGCTTGGTCATAACTGTGCAGGTCTAAAAATTTATTGCGAAATGCCGTTTTGTCGCCACGTTCTAAGTCTGCAGTGATTTCTGCAACTAACGGAACAATTTCCTCACGAATATCTCCTAAGTCAATCACCATTTTCTTATCCTTCACTCCCCAGATTAATTTAACGTAGTGCTGGTTATACAACATCTTGGTCATTTTTCACTTGCGTGGTAACTTTTCAATAATGATAGTAAGTGGCGACACGGTCCCATTCGACTTTTAATTTCGGCGGGCCGAAATTTAGTCGATTTGGTGCCGCTACCTCGCTTTAAGGAGTGTGCACAAAGGCGCTCTGAGCTGTCGGGATAAGATTGTTTCTCAATTTGCTACCAAAGCGTAGCGACGTGGTGATTTGAGAAACAATCTTATAACCGAAGCTCAGCCTTTGTAAACACGATGATCACCTACTATCATCATCTCAAGCCACCACGCTTTTACTAAAATGACAAGGTGTTACGCACTTTGATTGCTCAGCGGAGCGATTCTGTCGTCGGATGACCAGCCCTTGCCGAATCTAGGCGAACCTTTTCACGCGAGCTTTAGCGCCGTGAAAATGGCAAATTATTTTGCCATTCGTACCACCTCCGTTACTAAGTGGCCCAGCTGTATGACA